>DAIQRN010000145.1:0-6477 GCA_036786185.1 Acidovorax sp.
GGCCCACCGCCTGGCGCGCGAGGCCAAGGTGCTGGCCGCCATGCAGGCCCAGCCCCAGGGCAGCATGGAAGACTGGGTGCGGCAGGCCTACGACGACGTGCCCCCGCGCATGTGGCCCGTGGCCCAGCGCTCGCTGCTGGCGCATGTGGAGCGCATCCGCGCCCTGCAGCCAGGCAACAACTGATTTCCATGACCGAGCAGAACCCGGCCCCCGGCCATATCCGCCTGGCCAAACGCGTGGCCGAACAACTGAACTGCTCGCGCAGCACCGCCGAGCAGTTCATCGAAGGCGGCTTCGTCAGCGTGGACGGCCAGGTGGAAGAAGCCCCCGGCGCCCGCGTGCGTCCCGACCAGGCCGTGGCCGTGGCGCCCGACGCCAGCCCCCTGGCGCTGACCCCGGTCACGCTGCTGCTGCACAAGCCCGCCGGGCTGGAAGCGGGCCTGGGCGGCGACCACATCCAGGGCAGCCGCAGCCAGGGTGCGCCCCAGGCAGTCACGCTGCTGGGGGCCGCGTCGCACCTGGCAGAAGACGCAGCAGGCATCCGCGTGCTGCAGCGCCACTTCAAGCAGCTTGAATGCTTCACGCCCCTGCCCACCGAGGCCAGCGGCCTGGTGGTCTATACGCAGGACAAGCGCATCGCGCGCAAGCTGGCCGAAGACATCGAGGTGCTGGAGCAGGAATGCATCGTGGAGGTGGCGGGCCAGATCGCCGACAACGGTTTGAAGAAGCTCTGCCACGGCCTGAGCTTCAACGGCCGCCCGCTGCCACCCATCAAGGTGAGCTGGCAAAACGAGACCAAGCTGCGCTTTGCGCTCAAGGGCATTCGCCCCGGGCAGGTTCCTGCCATGTGCGAGGCGGTGGGCCTCACGGTGGTGGGCCTCAAGCGCATCCGCATCGGCCGCGTGCCACTGGCGAAGGTGCCCGAGGGGCAGTGGCGCTATCTGCAGCCGTGGGAGAAGTTTTGAGGGGACGGGGCTCCGAGCGAGCGCTTTCCTTGCGTTCGCTGTACCGATCGACCAGGTACGGCACAACGTCGCGGGTGAGCAGCGTGAACTTGAAAAGCTCTTCCATCACGTCAACGATGCGGTCGTAGTAGGCCGACGGCTTCATGCGGCCCGCCTCGTCGAACTCCATGTACGCCTTGGCAATCGACGACTGGTTCGGGATGGTGATCATGCGCATCCAGCGCCCCAGCACGCGCAGCTGGTTCACCGCATTGAACGACTGCGAGCCCCCGGACACCTGCATCACGGCCAGCGTCTTGCCCTGGGTCGGCCGCACGGCACCCGCATTCAACGGAATCCAGTCGATCTGCGTCTTCATGATGCCGGTCATCGCGCCATGCCGCTCCGGCGAACACCAGACCATGCCCTCGGCCCATTGGGCCAGCGAGCGCAGCTCCTGCACCTTGGGATGGCTCTCGGGCGCGCCGTCGGCCAGCGGCAGGTCCTTCGGGTCGAAGGTGCGAACCTCTGCGCCCATCGCGGTCAAGATCCTGCCCGCCTCTTCGGTTGCCAGCCGGCTGAACGAGCGCTCGCGCAGCGAGCCGTACAGCAAGAGAAAGCGCGGCGGGTGCATGGCGGGTGCCCGGGGTGTCAGGCGGGCCCGGGTCGGACGGTCGAACAGCGCCGGGTCAACGCACGGCAGGTCGGCCGCAGCGGCAGCGCCGTTGACGCGCTGGCCTTGGGCGTTGATGACCACTTCACCATCCTCCTTGGTGAACGGGCCTTGCTGCGCCGATGGCAGCAGATCCAGCACGGTCTCGGACGGACGGCACAGCCGGGTTCCGAGCGGGGTGGAAACGATGGGCCGGTTGATCAAAATCGGATGCGCGAGCATGGCATCAAGCAATTCGTCGTCGGACCGTTGGGGGTCATCCAGTTGCAACTCGTCATAGGGCGTGCCCTTGCGGCGCAGCAGTTCGCGCACCGAAATGCCCATCGCCCGAACCAGCGACTGCAGGGTTGCGCGGCTGGGCGGTGTCTTCAGGTACTCGATGACCTCGGGCTCGGCACCGCTGTTGCGAATCAGCGCAAGCGTGTTGCGCGAGGTGCCACAGGCGGGGTTGTGGAAGATGGTGATGCCAGGGTTCTGTGATTGCATGGATTCAATTATCCAACTATTATTGAAAAATGGAAGAACAAGATGTCGTCAAAGCCCTCGCCGCGCTGGCGCAGCCCCTGCGGCTCCAGGTGTTTCGGGCCCTCGTGGTGGCCGGGCCCACGGGCCTGACGCCAGGCCAACTGGTGGAAGTTTTGGCAGTGTCGGCAACCAGTCTGTCGTTTCACTTGAAGGAGCTGGCCCACGCAGGCCTCATCTCGCAGGAGCGCAGCGGCAGAAACCTGATCTACCGGGCCGCGTTTGACCGGATGAACGGGCTCGTGGCCTATTTGACCGAGAACTGCTGCCAGGGCGGTGCGTGCCCCTCCCCGGTAGCGCAGGCCGAATGCGCGTGCTGAGGCAGCCCCCCGCATGAGCATTGCCACCCCCACCAAGGCTGCCGCCCCACCGAGGCCCGCGATCGGCTTCTTCGAACGCTACCTGTCCTTGTGGGTGGCCCTGTGCATCGTCGCGGGCATCGCCCTGGGCCAGTGGCTGCCCGGTGTTTCCCGCCGCATCGGCGCTCTGGAAATCGCCCAGGTCAACGTGCCGGTCGGCCTGCTGATCTGGGTGATGATCATTCCCATGCTGCTGAAGATCGACTTCGCCGCGCTCGGCCAGGTCAGAGCGCATTGGCGCGGTATTGGCGTAACCCTGTTCATCAATTGGGGCGTCAAGCCTTTTTCGATGGCGCTCCTGGGGTACATCTTCATCCGTCAGGTCTTTGCGCCGATGCTCCCTGCCGACCAGCTCGACAGCTACATCGCGGGATTGATCCTGTTGGCAGCAGCGCCGTGTACCGCGATGGTGTTTGTCTGGAGCCAGCTGTGCAAGGGCGACCCGTACTTCACCTTGTCGCAGGTGGCGCTCAATGACGCGATCATGGTGGTGGCTTTCGCGCCACTCGTGGCGCTGCTGCTCGGCCTCTCGTCCATCACCGTCCCGTGGGACACGCTTCTCACCTCGGTCGCGCTCTATATCGTCGTGCCGATCGCCATCGCGCAGGGCCTGCGCAAGCGTTTGCTGGCCCAGGGCCTGGCGCATTTTCACGCGGTGGTTTCGAAGCTCGGCCCATGGTCCATCGCGGCCCTGCTGGCGACGCTGGTGCTGCTGTTCGCCTTCCAGGGCGAAGCCATCATTGAACAGCCGCTGGTTATCGCGCTCCTCGCGGTGCCCATCCTGATCCAGGTCATCCTGAACTCGGGCCTCGCCTACGGACTCAGCCGCAAGATGGGCGTGGCCCATTGCGTCGCCGGGCCGTCGGCCCTGATCGGCGCCAGCAACTTCTTCGAGCTCGCCGTGGCGACGGCGATCAGCCTCTTCGGCTTCAAGTCGGGGGCTGCGCTTGCCACCGTGGTAGGTGTCCTGGTCGAGGTGCCGATCATGCTGATGGTCGTCTCGGCGGTGAATCGCTCGAAGGGGTGGTACGAGCGCGGCGCATCGGTTGCCAGCAACGGCTGACGCCCGTGGCCAGCCCCCGACACATCGCGACCGTCGCCGCGCTGGGCATGGCGCAGACGCTGGCCTGGGCATCGTCGTACTACCTGCCTGCCCTGCTGGCGGGCCCCATTGCGCGCGACCTGAATGCGCCAGCGTTCACCGTGTTTGCCGCCTTTTCGGTGGCGCTGATCGTGTCGGCCGCGTTCGCGCCCCACGCAGGCAAGCTGATCGACCGGTGGGGCGGCCGGCCGGTGCTGCTGGCCAGCAATCTGGTCTTCGCTGCAGGCCTGTGGGGGCTGTCGCAGTCCAGCCATTGGGTGGGCCTGTTCCTGGCCTGGGCCGTCATGGGCATCGCGATGGGCTGCGGGCTGTACGAAGCCGCCTTTTCCACCGTGGTGAGGCTGCAGGGCACCCAGGCGCGCGGCGCCATCACCGGCATCACCCTGGTGGCGGGCTTTGCCAGCACCATCGGTTGGCCGCTGACGGCCTACATGGAAGCACAGTACGGCTGGCGCGGCGCCTGCCTGGTGTGGGCCGCGCTGCACATCGTGATGGGCCTGCCCCTGAACGCCGTCGTCCCGCGGGTGCGCGACGCGGTGCGGCACACGCCCAGCCCCGCAGCGCCGCCGCCAGACCCATGCGCCCGGCCTGCCGCAGGCTCCCGACGCACGCACTTTATGCTGGCCTACATCTTTGCGGTGACCTGGTTCATCAGCACCTCGATGGCGGCGCACCTGCCCATGGTGCTCAGGGACAGCGGCCTGGCGCTGTCGGCCGCCATCGCGATGGCGGCCCTGGTCGGGCCCGCGCAGGTGGCGGGGCGGCTGCTGGAGTTTGGCTTTCTCAAGCATGCGCCCGCCCTGCTGTCCGCGCGCCTGGCCGTGCTGGCGCATCCCGTGGGGGTTGCGGCCCTGCTGTGGATCGGCGCTCCCGCGGCCACGGCGTTCGCCGTTCTCCATGGCCTGGGCAACGGCATCATGACCATTGCCATCGGGACGCTGCCACTGCTGCTGTTCGGCCCCACGGGTTACGGCCATCGGCAAGGGCTGTTGATGGTTCCCGCACGCTTGCTGCAGGCCGCCGCGCCGTTTCTCTTTGGGCTGTGTGTGGAACGCTGGGGCGTGAACGCCCTGTGGCTGACGGCGCTGCTGGCGCTCACCGCGGCCATCACCCTGGCGTGCCTGCGGGCGCCGCGCCGGGACGGGGAACCGGCGCCTTGACGCCGACAGACGCACCGGGTTTCGCGGAAAAAGCGGAGCGAAAGAAACAGAACCACGGCAACAATCGCTCCTCAATACATAGCTGCCAGCGCTTGTTTCATAAGCACTACAGCCACTTTTGACGCTGAACACAGCCCACACCCCCACTGCTACACTGCGCGGCACTCTGGAGGGAGTTCATGTACCAACAACAGTCAGACCGCGCAGCGGGACCGATGTCCACCTTCATGCCGCAGGAGATAGGCGCCCATCCGCTCGAATTCACGGGCCGCGGGGGCGAGTATTTCCGGGTGTGGATCGTCAACGTGCTGCTCAGCATCGTCACGCTGGGCTTCTACACGCCCTGGGCGCGCCGCCGCACGGCCCAGTACTTCTACAGCCACACCCTGGTGGCGGGCAGCCCGCTGGAGTTCACCGCGCAGCAGCGCAAGATGGTGGTGGGGTTTGTGATGGTGGTGCTGCTCTCCATCGCCTACAACCTGGCCGCCAACACCGGCCAGGACATGGCCGTGGGCCTGTTTCTGCTGTCGGGCGCGCTGCTGGCGCCGCTCATCTGGGGCAGCGCCATGCGCTTTCGCCTGAACGCCACGCGCTGGCGCGGCCTGCGCCTGCAGTTCACCGCCAGCTGGAAAGAGGTGTACACCGCCAGCTGGCCCGTGTTTGCCCTGGCGGCGGTGTGGTTTGGCGTGTTCTTTGGCCTGCAGATGCTGGCACCCGAGCTGACCGATGCCCTGCAGGAGGCGGGCGACAAGGCCGCGCGCAAGCGCATGCCGCCGTTCACGCCCGCCATGGGCGGCCTGGTGCTGCTGGGCGTGGTGCTGACGGTGCTGTGCGTCATCCGCATCGAGTTCAACTACAAGAGCCTGCTGGTTCTCAAGGCCCAGGTGGGTGCCGAGCGGGGCCGCTGGAAGCCCGTGTACCTGGATTTCGTGAAGATCTGGCTGGCCACGCTGGCCGTGTTCATCCTGTGTGCGCTGGCTCTGTGGGTGCTGCTGGGCATGCTGGCGGGCGGCTCCTTCGCCCTGGTGGCCAGCCAGAGCCGGCGCCTGGGGCTGTGGATGTTCGTGATCATTGCCGTGGCCGCCGCCGCGGCCATTCTGATGCTGATCCTGGCCTCGGCCCCGGCCCGCGCCTACCGCGAGGCGCGCATGTTCCAGCTGATGTGGAACAACATCGGCCTGAGCCATGTGGCGCGCTTCAAGTGCCACCTGAAGAGCCGCAGCTACGTGTGGCTGCGGCTCAAGAACATGCTGTTCACCCTGCTCACGCTGGGCCTGTACCGGCCGTTCGCGCGCGTGGCCGAATACCGCATGAAGGCCGAGTCGGTCACGCTGTACGTCAAGGGCAGCGTGGACCAGGTGGCCGGTGCCATGGTGCGCCAGCAGCAAGGCGGCCTGGGCGATGCGCTGGCGGATGCCGCGGGCCTGGACCTGATTGGCTAAGCCCGTGGTGTTGCCCGCGCGCTGGTTTGACGGGTTGAGCAGCAAGCCCCGGCCCGTGATGGTGGCGTTGCACGCCACGCCGCAGGGCCCGTCGCTGGCGCTGCACCCCGTGTCGCAGCCGGGCGCCCAGCCCATCGTCTTCACCTGCCAGCAGGTGGGCTGGCCCGAGGCCTGGAACGCGCGCCGCCCTCCGCCCCGGGTGGTGGTGGACCTGCGAGGCCACGGCAGCCTGGAGATCGACGCCGTGGCCGACTGGCGCGCCGCGCTGGCCGCC
>DAIQRN010000146.1:0-6475 GCA_036786185.1 Acidovorax sp.
GACGGGCTCGGCGCAGCTGGTGCTGACCGGCGGCAGCGCCAGCCAGGACCGCGCCGCCCTGCCGGGCCGCCTGGACTGGCGCATTCGCCCGCACTGGGACGGCTTGCGCGCACAGGTCCACGCGGCCTGCTGCACGCCCCAGCCCTTGCAGCTGCGGGCCCGCCCCCGCTGGGCGGGTGCACAGCTGACCGTGCTGGACGGCGACAGCCGCTGGCCCGCCGCCGTGCTGACCGGGCTGGGCACGCCCTGGAACACCGTGCAGCCCCAGGGCCAGCTCGCGCTGCAGACCCGGGGCCTTGCCGCCCACTGGAGCGCGGGCCGCATGGTGCTGGCGGGCCAGGTGCAGCTGGATGCGCTGGCCATGTCCTCGCGCCTGTCCACGCTGCGCCCCATGGGCAGCTACCGGCTGGCGCTGCAGGGCGGCGAAGTGTCCACGCTCACGCTGAGCACCCTGGCGGGCGACCTGCAGCTCAGCGGCACGGGCCAATGGGTGGGCCAGCGCCTGCGTTTCACGGGCGAGGCCAGCGCCGCGCCCGAGCGCGAAGCCGCCCTGTCGAATCTCTTGAACATCATCGGGCGCCGCAGCGGCGCGCGATCCCTCATCACCGTGGGTTGAATCCATGAATTCCTTGCTGTCACCACGCCTTGCATTCACTATCAAAACAGTAGCTGCTAGCGCTTTACTGGCAAGCGCTAGCAGTCAATTACAGGCTCAAACAGCGGGTTCTGGCGGCAGCGCCAGCGTGCGCCCCAGCGAGCCCGTGACGCTGAATTTTGCCAATGCCGAGATCGAGGCTGTGGCCCGCACACTGGCCACCATCACCGGAAAAAACGTGGTGGTGGACCCGCGCGTAAGGGGTCAAATCAACCTCGTCACCGACCGACCCGTTCAGCCCGCCGCCGCCTTCCAGCAGTTTCTGGCTGCGCTGCGACTGCAGGGGTTCACGGTGGTCGAGTCCGCCGGGCTGTACAAGGTGGTGCCCGAGGCCGACGCCAAGCTGCAAAGCGGCAGCGTGAGTGTGGTGCAAGGCAGCAGCGGCAGCGCACCCGCGGGCGGGCAGATCGTGACGCAGATCTTCAAACTCAACTTTGAAACCGCAGCCAACCTGGTGCCCGTTCTGCGTCCGCTGATCAGCCCCAACAACACCATCAACGTCAACCCCGGCAACAACTCGCTGGTGATCACCGACTACGCCGACAACCTGCAGCGCCTGGCGCGCATCGTGGCGGCCATGGATGTGTCCAACGCCAGCGACGTGGAGATCATCCCGCTGCGCAACGCCGTTGCCTCCGACCTGGCGCCGCTGGTGGCACGCCTGATCGACGGTGGCAACGGTAATAGCCCCAGTGGCGCACCTGCCGTGCCGGGCCAGGCCGACACCTCATTCAAGACCGCTCTGCTTGCCGACCCGCGCAGCAATTCGCTGATCCTGCGCGCCGCCAACCCGGCCCGAGTGGCCCAGGTACGCGCCCTGGTGGCGCAACTGGATCAGGCGCCCGCCCCTGGCAGCAGCGCGGCCAACGGCAATATTCACGTGGTCTATCTGAAAAACGCCAACGCCACCCAGTTGGCCACCACGCTGCGCGCCGCCATGGCCGCCATGGGCGCGGGCAGCAGCGGAACAAACTCCAGCACTGGCGGCACTCTCAGCGCGACCACGGCCAACACAAGTCAGGGGACAGGACTGGGCGGCGGCCTCAGCGGGGGCAACAGCCTGTCCAACAACGGGTCGGGCGGCAACATGGGCTTGGGCAGCAGTGCCAGCATGGGCACCAGCAGCACCAACAACAACCAGCCCTCCACGGGCGGGCAAATCCAGGCCGACCCCACCACCAACTCGCTCATCATCACCGCGCCCGAACCGCTGTACCGCCAACTGCGCACCGTGATCGACAAGCTGGACGGGCGCCGTGCCCAGGTGCTGGTGGAAAGCCTGATCGTCGAAGTCACGGCCAACAAGCTGGCCGAGTTCGGCATCCAGTGGCAGGGCGTTCTGGGCAAGAACGGCGACGGCACCGTGGGCGTGATCGGCACCAACTCCGGCCAGGCCGGCATGAACATCCTCAATGCCACGGCTGCGCTGGCGACGGGCAACTACGCATCCCTGGCGGGCTCCAGCGGCCTGGGCAACGGCATGAACCTGGCGCTGGCGCCGCGCATCAACGGCCAGTACTACCTGGGCGCCCTGGCCAACTTCCTGCAAAACAGCGGTGACGCCAACGTACTCTCCACACCCAATCTGATGACGCTGGACAACGAAGAGGCGCGCATCATCATTGGCAACAACGTGCCCTTTGTGACCGGCTCGTACGCCAACAGCACGGGCAGCAGCACCGTGAACCCGTTCACCACAGTGGAGCGCAAGGACGTGGGCCTGATGCTCAAGGTGCGTCCACAGATCAGCGAGAACGGCACCGTGAAGATGGCCATCTACCAGGAAGTCTCCAAGATCGACCCCGCCACCCTCAGCAACGTCAACGGCCCCACCACCAGCAAGCGCTCCATCGAGTCGAACGTGGTGGTCGATGACGGCAGCATCATCGTGATCGGCGGTCTGCTGGAAGATAGCTACTCGCAAGGCCAGGACAAGGTGCCACTGCTGGGTGACATCCCGGCCGTGGGGGCCTTGTTCCGAAGCGAAAACCGCACGCGCAACAAGACGAATCTGATGGTCTTCCTGCGCCCCATCGTGGTGCGCGACAACGCCACCAGCGAGGCCCTGGTGCTGGACCGCTACGAAGCCATCCGTGCGCTGCAGCAAGCCACGCAGCCGCCCGCCAGCGCGGTGATGAATTCCGTGTCCGGCGCCCCAGTGCTGCCGCCGCTGCAGCAACAGGGTATGCGCCCGACCATGGCGCCGCTGATTGCACCGGCTGCACCCGCAGCGCCCCAGCCCCAGTGACCGCCATGCGCCACCCCCTGCCCTACGCCTTTGCCCGCGCCGCGCAGTTGCTGCTGGAGGACGACGGCCACCAGTTGGTGCTGTGGCATGGCGAAAGCCCCGACGCGGGCGCGCTGTCGGAGGTGCTGCGCAAGCACGCCGTGCAGCAGCTGCTGTCGCTCGATGCACCCACGCTGGCCCAGCGCATCAGCGCGGCGTATTCGCACAGCGAATCGAGCGCGGCCACGGTGGTGAGCGAGGTCGAGAGCGACGCCGACTTGTCGCGCATGATGCAGGAGCTGCCCGCCGTGGAGGACTTGCTCGAATCCGCCGGCGACGCCCCCATCATCCGCATGCTCAACGCCCTGCTCACGCAGGCCGCGCGCGACGGCGCCAGCGACATCCACATCGAGCCCTACGAGCGGCACTCCAGCGTGCGCTTTCGCGTGGACGGCGCGTTGCGCGAGGTGGTGCAGCCCAACCGCGCGCTGCACGCGGCCCTGATCTCGCGCCTGAAGATCATGGCCGACCTCGATATTTCCGAAAAGCGCCTGCCGCAGGACGGCCGCATCAGCCTGCGCCTGGGCACGCGCGCCATCGACGTGCGCGTGTCCACCCTGCCCAGCGCGCACGGCGAGCGCGCCGTGCTGCGCCTCCTGGACAAGAGCGAAAGCAAGCTGAGCCTGGAGTCCGTGGGCATGCAAGGCGAGACGCTTTCGCGCTTCGAGGGCCTGATCGCGCAGCCGCACGGCATCATCCTGGTGACCGGGCCGACGGGCTCGGGCAAGACCACCACGCTGTATGCGAGCCTCTCGCGGCTCGACGCCACGCGCAACAACATCATGACGGTGGAAGACCCCATCGAATACGAGCTGCCGGGCGTGGGGCAAACGCAGGTCAACAGCAAGATCGAGCTGACCTTTGCCAAGGCCCTGCGCGCCATCCTGCGGCAGGACCCGGACATCATCATGATCGGCGAAATCCGCGACTTCGAAACCGCGCAGATCGCCATCCAGGCCTCGCTGACCGGCCACCTGGTGCTGGCCACGCTGCACACCAACGACGCCGCCAGCGCCGTGACGCGCCTGACCGACATGGGCGTGGAGCCCTTCCTGCTGTCATCGTCCCTGCTGGGCGTGCTGGCCCAGCGCCTGGTGCGCAAATACTGCAGCCATTGCCACGGCAGCGGCTGCGAGCACTGCGGGCAAACGGGTTACACGGGACGCACGGGGGTTTTCGAGCTGCTGGTGACGAACGACGCCATCCGCGCGCAGATCCACAACCAGGCCTCCGAGGCCGACATCCGCGCCGCCGCCATGGCCGATGGCATGGTCCTGATGCGCGAGGACGCCGAGCGCCTGATTGCGGCGGGGATCACCAGCCGCGAGGAAGTGCTGCGCGTGACACGCGATTGAAGCGAAACACCCCCTGAGTCGCTTCGCGCCTTCCCCCTCTCTCGCCTTGCTGCGCAAGGCGGGAGGGGGACGCCCCCGGTGCGGCGGGGCGGCCCTTGCACGCGGGCGCTGGCCCGGGCCGCGCCGGTTTTACCAGCCATGGATCATTCGCTATTATTTTTATAGCTCTTAGCGCTTAATGGATAAGCGCTAGAGGCAAAAAACACCCCAAACTATCGCATCTGCAGCGCAGACCGGCGCGCCACGGGGGCCACGGCAGGCGCAGCCGATGCAGCGGGCGCCGGCACCGCCAGCGCCGGGGCGGCCCCGCCCTGCAGCTTGAACTGGCTCACCGCACTGTTGAGGTGCACGGCCTGTTCGCGCAGCGACTCCGATGCGGCGGTGGACTGCTCCACCAGCGCCGCGTTCTGCTGCGTCATCTGGTCGAGCTGGGTGACCGACTGGCTGATCTGGCCGATGTTGTCGCTCTGCTCGGCCGATGAGGCCGTGATCTCGGCAATGATGTCCGACACGCGGCGCACGCTGCTCACGATCTCGGTCATGGTCTGGCCGGCCTGACTCACCAGGCGGGAGCCGTCTTCCACGCGCTCCACCGACGAGCCGATCAGGCCCTTGATCTCCTTGGCCGCCTCGGCGCTGCGTTGTGCCAGGCTGCGCACCTCGCTGGCCACCACGGCAAAGCCCCGGCCCTGCTCGCCCGCGCGGGCGGCCTCCACGGCGGCGTTGAGCGCGAGGATGTTGGTCTGGAAGGCGATGGAGTCGATCACGCCCGTGATGTCGGCGATCTTGCGCGAGCTGGTGGTGATCTGGTCCATCGTCGTCACCACCTGCGACACCACGGCGCCGCCGCGCGCCGCCACCTCGGCGGCGGACGAGGCAAAGTCGCTGGCCTGGCGCGACGATTGCGCGCTTTGCTGCACGGTGCTGGTGAGCATTTCCATCGACGAGGCGGTTTCTTCCAGGTTGGCCGCCGTCTGCTCGGTGCGCTGGGAGAGGTCGTGGTTGCCGGTGGCGATCTCGGAGCTGGCGGTGGAGATGTTGCCCGCCGCGTCCTGCACCTGGCGCACCAGGCCGCGCAGCGCATCCTGCATGCGCCCCATGGCTGTGACGAGCTGGCCCACCTCGTCCTGGTTCATAGCGGCCACGTCGCGCGAGAGGTCGCCGCCGGCAATGCGTTCGGCCAGCTCCTGCGCCTGGCCCAGGGACTTGGTGATGGAGCGCACGCTGAAGAAGGTGAGCGGAATCAGCACGGCCAGCCCCAGCACCAGCGCAATGCCGATGAGCGCCGACATGGAGGACGTGAGCGACTCCAGGCCCGCGCGGGCCTCGTCCATCTGCGTGCGGGCCGAGGTGGCCAGGCTGGAGAACAGTTTATCGGTGGCCTCCATGTGGACCTTGAGGCGGTCGGCATAGGCACCGCCGCCCGCACCGTCGAGCTGCGCGCCTTCGATCTGCTCGAAGATGGGGGAGATGCCGGTTTCGTACTGCTTGATCTCGGCCAGCGACTTGTCGATGGATTCGACAAAGGCCGCATCGCCCGACTGCACCTGGCGCACATCGGCCAGGCTCTTGCGCAGCGCGACCAGGGTCTTGGCCCAGGTTTCGCGCAGGGCGGACACCTCGACCGTGTTGTTGAAGTTGATGATGATGTCTTTTTCGGTGCGGCGCAGGTCACCCAAGGTGGTGCGCAGCTCGGACATGTCGGTCAGGGTCTGCACCCGTTCAGAAAACAACACTTGCAGAGTGCCCCGCGTGCGGTCCAGCGCCATATAGCCCATGGCGCCCAGGATGACCAACAGAATCAGGGAAAAAACAGTTCCGAAATAAAGGCGTGTGCGTATCGAAAAGCGACCCAGAGCGTGCATGGCTCTTCCTTACATTTTTTAACAGATAACTCAGCATAGCAAATCCGGTGCCACGCGCCCACCCCCTGGCCTTGTGGGCCGGGCGTGTGGGCGGGACTATAGGGGCCGCTGCTGGGTCTGTCGCACAGGGTTAGCATGGCCCCGAGGACCTGTTTAAGGCAATCCTCGGGGGCAGTAGGTGCTCTTATGCCGTCGGTGTGACCGGAATGTAGAGCTGCCCACCGCTGCGCTGGAACTCCACGGCCTTGTCCTGCAGGCCCTGGGCAGCGAACTCGCGCACCTCCTGCGTGATCTTCATCGAGCAGAACTTGGG
>DAIQRN010000147.1:0-6429 GCA_036786185.1 Acidovorax sp.
CCTGCGCCACCGCGCCCGACAGGCCCAGCAGCGCGCCCGCCAGCCAGGCGCCCAGCGTGCGCGGCAGGCGGATGTCCCACACGATCTGCCAGGCCACGGGGTCGCCATGCATGCGCAGCACGCTGTCAAAACCCGTGCTGCCCACGCTGGCACCGCACACCACCAGCATCACGCTGGCCAGCAGCAGCCAGGCGCCGCACCATGCCGCGCGGCGGCTGGCGGAACCGGTGGGCAAGTCCATGGGAACGCGGGTCATGGTGCTTTTTCCACCAGGCAGCGCGCCATGATGCGGGCCGCCTCAGCCATGCGTGGGCCGGGGCGCACCACCACGTCGGAATCACCAGGGCCAAACACGCACAGCCGGTTGTCACGGATCGCGCGCATGCTGGCCCAGCCGGGGTACGGCACCAGGGCCTGCATGCTGCGGTTGCCGATCATGATGATGTCGGGATTGGCGCGCACCACGAACTCGGGGTTCAGGCGCGGAAACGGGCCCAGCGCTGCGGGCACCACGTTGCGCGCGCCCAGCCGGGTCAAGGTTTCGCCGATGAACGAGGCCTCGCCCGCCGCATAGGGGCCCCGGCTCACCTCGAAGTACACGCGCGCATTTTTGGCCCGGGGCGGCAGGGACTGCGCCGCAGCCTGCACGCCCGCGTCGATCACGCGCCAGAGGCGGTCGGCGCCCTGCGCACGGGGCACGCCCAGCAGGTCGCTCACGGTGCCCAGCACGCGGCGCACGTCGGCATGGGTCTTGGGCTCCAGCTGCACCACCGTGATGCCCAGCGCCTCCAGCCGGTCGCTGGCGCGCGAGCTGACGGACATCAGCACCAGGTCGGGCTTGAGCGCCACGATGGCCTCGATGCTCGGGTCGATTCCGCCGCCCACCTTGGGCAGCTGGGCCATCGCGGCCTCGGGCCAGTTGGAATAGCGGTCCACCCCCACGAGGCGGTGGCATTGCTCCAGCGCGCACACGCTTTCGGTCAGCGAGGGCAGCAGGCTCACGATGCGCTGCGGCGGGCGCGGCAGCGAGACCGCGCGGCCCCGGTCGTCCTTGACCTGCACCGGCTGCGCCTGCGCCAGCCCGGCCATCACCAGGCCCAGCACGAGCAGGATGGTGATCACCCAGAGAATGCGGCGCACGGGAGTGGGTTTCATCGGGAAACGTCTTTCAAAGTCAGGGGCAGACCGGCGGCCATCAGCGTGACGCGCTCGCAGGCCTGCGCCACCTGCTGGTTGAGCATGCCCAGCGCATCGACAAAGGCGCGCACCTCGCGCCCCATCGGAATGACCCCCAGGCCAATTTCGTTGCCCACCAGAACAACGGGCCCGGGGGATTGCCGAATTGCTTCCAAAAATATAGCTGCTTGCGCTTGCCAGTCGTGCGCTGGAGGCCTATTTGGCTTAGATTCTTGCTGCAGAGGCATCAGGTGGTTGGTGAGCCAGAGTGTGAGGCAGTCCACCACGATCAGCGTGTGTGCCGCGCCGTGGCGCGTGATGGCGGTGGCCAGGTCGTGCGGCTCCTCCAGCGTGGCCAGGCCGGGCACGCGCTGGGCGCGGTCCTGCTGGTGGCGGGCAATGCGGGCGCGCATTTCGTCGTCCCACGGCTGGGCCGTGGCAATGAGCAGCGCGCGGTGGTCCGGCGACATGGCCAGCCAGTCGCGCGCCAGCAATTCGGCACGGCGCGATTTGCCGCTTTTTTGGCCGCCCAGGATGAGCTCGCTTGTGGCAAGGGTCATGCGCCGCCTATTGTCCTGCGCCCAGCAGCTGTGCCACGCTGGCCATGCTGGAGGGGAACCAGGCATGGAAGTAGCTGGCGTGGATGCAGCCATGGTGGTACACCGCCTCGCCCAGGCCGGGCGCGGCGGCCTCGCCGGGCCGTGCGGTGTGGGCGCGCACGGCTGCGCGGCTCTCCAGAGTGGAGTAGTGGAAGGTGTGGCCGCGCAGCACGCCGCCCTGCCCGCCACCTTGAAGGTCAAGCTGCTGCGGCCCCAGTGCCGCCAGGCGCCGCTGCATGCGCACCTCGCCGGGCAGCAGACCCCAGGCGGGGTGGCGCGTGCCATCGACCAGCGTGATCGCATCGCACAGCGCCATCATGCCGCCGCATTCGGCCCACACCGGCCTGCCCGCTGCCACATGCGCGGCCAGGCTGGCGCGCAGGGGTTGGTTGGCCGCCAGGCGCTGCACGTGCAGCTCGGGGTAACCGCCGGGCAGCCACAGCGCGTCGCAGGGCGGCAGCGCTGCGTCTTGCAGTGGCGAGAAAAACACCACCTGCGCGCCCAGGCGGCGCAGGCAGTCGATGTTGGCGTCGTAGATAAAGCAAAAGGCCGCGTCGCGCGCTACGGCCACGGTGCGGCCTGCAAGCAGCGGCGGGGTTTCCGGCACCGCATCGGGCGCGGTGAAATCAACAGACCAGCACTCCCAGTCCCGCGCCGTCATCTGGCCCAGCGGTGTGGCGGCCAGCGCGTCGGCGGCGGCATCCAGGCGCTCCATGCGGTCGGTCAGCTCCTGCGCGGTGACAAGGCCCAGGTGGCGCTCTGGCAGCAACCCCTCTTTGCCGTAGCCTTCGCCAGCCACTGACACGCGCATCAACGCACCCAGCCAGTGCTCCGGCGTGCGCAGCCCCTCTTGCAGCAGTTGCGCATGCCGCTCACTGGCGACGCGGTTGGTCAGCACCCCAGCCCAGCGCAGGCCGGGCCGGTACTGCTGCAGCCCCAGCGCCAACGCGCCGAAGGTGCCCGCCATGGCCGAGGCATCCACCACGGCCAGCACTGGCAAATCCAGGCGCTCTGCCAGTTCGGCGGCGCTGGGCGCTCCGTCGAACAAGCCCATCACGCCCTCGATCAGAATCAGGTCCGCCTCTTGCGCGGCGGCATGCAGCCGAGCTCGGACGTCCTGCTCGCCGGTCATCCACAGGTCAAGCTGGTGCACAGGCGATCCGCTGGCGGCCTGGTGCCAGAACGGGTCCAGAAAGTCCGGCCCGCACTTGAACACGCGCACGCGCCGCCCGGCGCGCGCATGCAGGCGCGCCAGCGCGGCGGTGACCGTGGTCTTGCCCTGGCCCGATGCCGCCGCCGTGATCAGCACGGCAGGGCAGCGCGCGCTCATGGCTGCGGAGCCCACTTCAGTCCGACGTAGAGCGTGCGGCCTGGCGGCACGTAGGTGCGCGCCACCTGGTAGTCCTTGTCGCCCAGGTTGTCCACCCGGGCCAGCAGCGTGAAGTCGCGCGCGATGCGCGTGCTGGCGTGGAGGTTGACGAGCGTGTAGCCGCCCAGCACCTGGGTGTTGGCGGCGTTCTCGAAGCGGCGACCCGAGGCCTGGACCTCGGCGCCCAGCGTCCAGCCCGCCACCACCGTGTCCGCCCCGAAGGTGGCGTGGCGCTTGGCGCGGCGCTGCAGTTGCTTGCCGGTGGCCAGATCCCTGGGATTTTGCACATCGAGGGAGCCGCGCAGCGTGACGCCGCCGATGCGGTGGCCTGCGGCCAGCGTCACACCCTTGTACTCGGCACGGCCCACGCTGTTGTAGCAGCCAAAGGCCTCGCCGCAGGCCGTGGAAGTGCCGTCGAAGATGATCAGATTGCTGACACGGTTGCGGTAGGCCACCACGCTGGCGTGCGTGGCGCCGCTGGCGTAGCGCAGGCCCAACTCGACGTTGCGGCCGGTTTCGGGCTTCAAGCTGGCATCGCCGTAGGCGCTGAAGCGCTGGTACAGCGTGGGCGCACGAAACGCCGAGCTGACCGAGGCCGTGGCGCGCAGCGTGGGCGTGATGGCATAGCCATAGGCCGCGCTGCCCGTGGCCTTGCCGCCAAACTCGCTGTCGGAGTCATGGCGCAGGTTGAGCTGCAGCGTGTGACCACCGGCGTTGAAGCCGTAGCCCAGCGCCAGCGCGTCCTGCGAACGGCTGCGGTCGATGGGGTCGTTGGTCAGGTGGTCCTCGCGGCGCTCCAGCACGGCACTGAGCAGGTGCGCGCCCAGACGGACTTCGTTGTGCCACAGGTAGCCGCGCAGCTGGGTTTTGGTCAGGTAGGGCGAGGGCGTGGTTTCGTAGCGGCTGGCAGAGTCGGTGACGGACAGGCGCGTGCTGTAGGCCTGCGACCACTGCGCGGCCCAGGTCAGGCCGACGGTGTGCATGCGGTTGTGGTTACGGTCGTTCTCGGGGTTGGCCGGGGTGTAGGTGAAGGCGTCGTAGCCCGACTTCATCTGATTCGCCAGCAACGTGGCGTCGAGCCGGTGGGCCTTGTTGACCTGAAAGCCCAGGCGCGCCTGGCCCGCGGTGGAGCGGTAGCCGTCCCTGTCGGGGTTGTGGCCCGCATTGTTGCGGATGTCATAGCCGTCGCTTTGCTCACGGGCAATGCCCAGCGCGTAGTCAAACGCCCCGCCCTCGCCCGCCACGCCGCTCACGCCGGCCTCGATCTTGCGCAGGCTGTGCGTGCCGATACCAACGCCTACGTAGGGCGCGGCAGCCCCCTCGCCCTTCTTGGTAAAGAGCTGGATCACGCCGCCGACCGCGTCCGAACCGTACACGGCGGCGGCCGGGCCGCGCAGTACCTCGATGCGGTCGATCTGCGACAGGGGGATCTGCTCCCACACCGCGCCGCCGGTGGACTGCGAGTCCACGCGCACTCCGTCGATATAGACCGCCGTGAAGCGTCCCTCGGCGCCACGCAGGAACACATTGGACGCATTGCCCACGCCGCCGCTGCGCGAAATCTCCACACCCGGCAGGCGTGCAAGCACGTCGGCCAGGCCGGTGGCGCCGCTGGCTTCAATGGTTTCGCGGTCCACCACGGACAGGTCGGCCACGATGTCGGTCAGCGGCTGCGCGGTGCGCGTGGCCGTAACCACGATTTCAGGGGTTTGTGGAGTGAATTGGGCATGCGCGGCGCAAGCCGACAGCGCAGCCAGGGACAGCGCCGCGAGGCGCAGGTTCGGGGTCTTCATGAGAATGAAACAAGCAAATACAACCCGCGCCAGCCTCCCCGCCAGCATTGGGTAAAACGGCCCTGCGCCAAGAGCGCAAGACCACCGTGTTGGCCGGTATCCGGGCTGGCGGAGCGCCCTCCAACGCCTTCCCAAGCGCTTGTTCAAGGCACTCAGTGGCTTCTGTGTGGAGAGTGAATCAAAACGATTCGTCCGCTGACCGTTGCGGGGGCAGCGCAGGCGCGGTGTGCCATGGTTGGCGCCACCTCCCTGCTTCCCGTTGAACTGCGGCATGTGAACCACACCGCGAGCACCAACAACGGGGATTTTACGGCTGTTTACGACCCACGCCCTACAATCAAAGGCTGTATGGCCACACCGTCCTCCACCGACCAAATCGCCGAGCGTGTTGAACGTCTGCTGCTGCGCCACGCAGAACTGCAGCGCACCAATGACCTGCTGGTCAGCCAGGTCGCGGCGCTCTCGCAGGAGCGGGACTCGCTCAAGTCCCGCCTGAGCGCGGCGCGCGCCCGAGTGGACGCACTGCTGGACCGCCTGCCCGCCGCAGCCCCCGTCACGAAAGAGCCCGAAGAATGAAGCAGATCGAGGTTCAGATCCTGCAGCAAAGCTACCTGCTGACCTGCCCCCCAGGCCACGAGAGCCGCCTGCTGGACGCCGTGGAGCGCGTGGACACCGCCATGACCCGCATCCGCGACGCAGGCAAGGTGCGCGCCCGCGAGCGCATTGCCGTGCTGGCCGCCCTGAACCTGGCCTTCGAGATTGCCGACCGCGAGGCGGCCGACCTGGCAGCGGGCGCGGCGGCCCCTACCGCGGCCCGCGTATCGCAGCCCACTGCCGGGGAACACCTGCCCGAAGAAGACGACCATCGCCTGCAATCGCTGGTACAGCGCCTGGACCAGGCACTGGGCGCGGACGGCCAGTTGCTCTGACTCCCGCCTGATACGTTGCGCCACAGCGGTCTTTACATGGCCGCAAGCCTGCATGGCCAGCTGACAGTGCCTACAATGGCGGGGTCTGCGATGCCGCCGGGCTTTATATTTCCTTGAACCAATGCTCATTGAGCACGGGCTTGGTACATCGCCCGGTGAGCGTGATCATCTCGCGTCAGATGAACCCAACGCCTGGCTGCCCTCGCCCACCTGAACCCCCGGTTCAGGATGAGGGTTCGGTGGCAATCGCAGACACCTTCTTTCCCTGGCCCCTGGCGGCCGCCACGTCATCCCTTTCTCTTGCCTTCACGCCATGCTGGACCCTCTCTTGATCATTGAACTTGGCGTGCTGGGCCTGGCCACCGGCTTTCTGGCGGGCCTGCTGGGCATTGGCGGCGGCATGTTGCTGGTGCCGTTTCTGACCTACCTGTTGGGTGCGCGGCATGTGGCGCCGGACCTGGCCGTCAAGATGGCCATCGCGACGTCCATGGCAACGATCATGTTCACGTCGATCTCCAGCGTGCGCGCGCACCACAAGCGCGGCGCCGTGCGCTGGGACATCG
>DAIQRN010000148.1:0-6423 GCA_036786185.1 Acidovorax sp.
GCTGCCAGGCGTAGTAGGCCGGCAGATCAAAGCCGCAGGTGCCGCCAGGAATGCCTACACGGCTGCGGATGCTCATCAGCCAATCGTTTTCGGTGAGCGAATGCCCTGACTTGCCTGACTGCGTGTTGAGCGCCGTGAAGCAGTGATCGAGCTGGGCAATGACGCCATCCAGGGCTGCCTCGGAAATGGACGGGTTGCCGCGGTAGCTGTCGAGCTGGTGCTTGTGCTTTTCGATGTCCTTGAGCACATCCGATTTCAGGTCGGCCCGCGCTGCCACGTCCATGATCTCGAAAATGGTGACCAGCGCAAAGTGGTGGTCGAGTGCGTGGGTGCGGGGGATCAGCTCCCCCAGGCGCCGAAAGAGCTGCTCAAGCCGCAGATAGGTGCGCAGGCGTTCGTTGAAAGGGTATTCGTAAAGGATCACGCTGGCGGGTTCCTGGAGGCTCAGGGGATATTCTGACGCCGGTGGCGCACGGCATGGGGCGAAAGCACAAACGGTTTCGCTCGCATCATAGCCCGAACAGTGCGGCGGTCTGCCGCGCTTGCTGCTGCAGGTTGGCCAGCGTGCAGTCGCCGTCGTTGGCAATCACCGCATCCGCGACCGCTCGGCGCGCGGGCCGGGTGGCCTGTGAGGCCATGATGCCTTGCACGACCTCGCGGCTGAGGCCGCTGCGCTGCATCACGCGGGTAATCTGCGTCTCGGCGGAGCAATCCACCACCACCACTGCGTCCAGCCGCCCTGCCCAGTGGCCGGATTCCGCCAGCAGGGGAATGTCGAACACCACCAGCCTGTGCCCGGCCTCGATGGCCTGCTGCGCCTGGAGATGGCTGTGCTGTGTCACCAGCGGGTGAACAATGGCCTCCAGCTGGGTGCGTGCCTCCGGCCGGCTGAAGGCCAGTGCGCGCATGCGGGCACGGTCCATGGCGCCTGTGGCGTCGTCCACAAAATCATGGCCAAACGTGTTGCGGATCGCCCCGATGGCCGCGCCGCCCGGGCCGGTCACGTCCCGGGCAATCTGGTCGGCATCGATCAACGCAGCCCCCTGGGACACCCACATCTGGCCCACGGTGCTTTTGCCGCTGCCAATGCCGCCCGTCAGTCCCAGCCGCAGTGGTCGAATGCGATGTGGCATCAAAGCCCCAGAAGGTTCAGGACGGTGTCCAGGATGGCGTTGGGCCCGAACACCATGGCCGTAAAGCCCGCACCGACGAGAAAGGGGCCAAACGGCACATAGCCACCTTCGCGCAGGCTGCTGAAGACCTTCATCCCGATCCCGATGATGGCGCCGATGACCGAGGACATCAGAATGATGGGAATCAGCGCCTGCCAGCCAAACCAGGCGCCCAGGGCCGCAAACAGCTTGAAATCGCCATAGCCCATGCCCTCCTTGCCTGTGGCGAGCCTGAACCCCCAATAGACCAGCCACAGTGACAGATAGCCCGCTGCAGCACCCAGAACGGAGGCCTGCAGCGGCACGTTGATCCACTGCAGGGCAGACACCAGCAGCCCGGCCCAGAGCAAGGGCAGGGTGATGTCGTCCGGGAGCAAGGTGGTATCCCAGTCAATGAACGCCAGGGCCATCAGCGCTGCGGAAAACCCGCACCAGGCGATGCCCGTGGGCGTCACGCCCCAGCGCTGAATGCAAAAGAAAAACAGTGCACCCGTGGCGATCTCAACAAGCGGGTACCGGATGGAGATGCGCACCTTGCAGGCCGAGCACCGGCCGCGCAGGAAGAGATAGCTCAGGACGGGAATATTCTCGTGCCATCGCACTTCGTGCCCGCAGGCAGGGCAGCGCGAGCGGGGGGTGGACAGGTTGAAGGGTGGGGGTTCCGGAGGCGTTGGACCGTCCTGCGCGGAGTCCGCCCCCAGTCCCATTGACGCGGCCTCGATGGCCCATTGCCGCTCCATCATCTTGGGGAGCCGATAGATCACCACATTCAAGAAACTGCCAATCAGGAGTCCGAACAGTCCGCCGACCCCTGCGTTCAACCAGGCTTCTGCACCCATTACACGACTTGGCCCAGCTTGAAGATAGGCAGGTACATGGAGACCACAATGCCACCGATCAGGGTGCCCAGGAACACGATGATGATGGGCTCCATCAGGCTGGAGAGGCCCGCCACCATTTCATCGACCTCGGCTTCATAGAAGTCGGCTGCCTTTCCCAGCATGTGGTCGATGGAGCCGGACTCTTCACCGATGGCACACATTTGCAGCACCATGGACGGGAAGATATTGGCGTTGCCCATGGCGGCGGTCAGGCTGGTGCCGGTGGAGACCTCTTGCTGAATTTTTTCCGTAGCCATTGAATACACGGAGTTGCCCGACGCGCCACCGACGGAGTCCAACGCTTCCACCAAGGGAACACCGGCCGCGAACATGGTGGCCAAGGTCCGCGTCCAGCGGGCAACGCAGGATTTTTCTATCAATGCACCAAAGATCGGGATTTTCAACAAAACCCGGTCCATGAACATCTGCATTTTCTCGCTTCTTTTCCAGGCCTGCATGAAGAAGAAGAAGCCTCCACCGATCACGCCGAAAATCAGCCACCACCATTTAACGAAGACCTCGCTAATGCCCATCACGAACAAGGTCGGGGCTGGGAGGTCGGCTCCAAAGGATGTAAATACCTCCTTGAAGGCCGGAATCACGAAAATCATGATCACCGTCACCACCACGAAAGCCACAATGATCACGGAAATGGGATACATCAAGGCGGATTTGATTTTTGACTTGATCGCCTCCGTCTTTTCCATGTAGGTGGCCAGCCTGTCCAGCAGGGCTTCCAGAATACCCGCTGCCTCACCGGCCTCCACCAGGTTGCAATAAAGGCTGTCGAAATACATCGGATGCTTGCGGAACGCGCCATTCAGCGAGGTGCCTGTTTCCACATCGGATCGAATGTCATTCAATAGCTTGGTCACGCTGGCATTCGTATTGCCGCGCCCCACGATATCAAATGACTGAAGCAGCGGCACGCCAGCCTTCATCATGGTTGCAAGCTGGCGCGTAAAAAGTGCAATATCCTTCGGTTTGATCTTCTTGCCGGACCGCATCCGGCGTTTTTTAATCTTGGTCGGAAAAACACCCTGGCGACGCAAGGTTGCCTGGACCTGGTTTTCACCTGATGCGCGAACCTCTCCTCGCACAATTTTTCCGTGCCGATCCTTACCTTCCCATTCGTAAACGAAGTCTTTGATGTCTCTGGACGCTGCGGTTGCCATAGTTGAATCCCTCTAGCTCTTTATTCGTTGGTGACGGCAAGAACCTCTTCAAGCGAAGTCAGTCCGAGCTTTGCTTTATAGAGACCAGATTCGCGAAGAGATCGAACGCCCTCGGCCCTGGCCTGCTCTGCAATCTCCAAGGCACTGCCGTCACGCAGAATGATGCGTTGTATTTCTTCTGAAATGGGCATCACCTGATAAATGCCTACACGCCCCTTGTATCCATTGTTGCAAGCCGAGCAGCCGACGGGGCGGTAGGTGACCCAGGAGCCATCCAGATCGTCTTCCGGATACCCTGCATCGACAAGCGCTTCGTGGGGTATGTCTGCTGGCGTCTTGCACGCCGGGCACAACCGACGTGCGAGCCGCTGTGCCGTGATCAAAATAACACTGGAGGCAATATTGAAGGGCGCTATCCCCATGTTGCGCATCCGGGTCAGCGTGGTGGGGGCATCGTTGGTGTGCAGGGTGGACAAAACCAGGTGCCCGGTTTGTGCCGCCTTGATGGAGATATCCGCAGTTTCAAGATCACGGATTTCACCCACCATGATGATGTCTGGGTCTTGGCGCAGAAAGGATTTCAATGCGACAGCAAACGTCAAACCGGCCTTTTCATTGACGTTAACCTGATTGACTCCAGGGAGGTTGATTTCTGAAGGGTCTTCCGCCGTGGCGATGTTGACGCCAGGTTTATTCAAAAGATTCAGGCAGGTATAAAGGGAAACGGTTTTTCCGGAACCAGTGGGACCTGTTACCAAGATCATTCCGTAGGGGCGACCAATCGCCTGGAGCAGGCGCTCCTTCTCTTCGGGTTCATAGCCCAGGGCATCAATGCCCAATTTTGCACTGCTGGGATCAAGAATACGGATGACGATTTTTTCACCAAACAAAGTTGGGAGCGTGCTGACACGAAAATCAATCACCCGGTCGGGCCCAACCTTGAGTTTCATCCGTCCGTCCTGGGGGACGCGCTTTTCCGAGATGTCCAGCCGTGAGATCACCTTGATGCGGGATGCCAGCTTGTCTTTGATGGCGATAGGGGGGGATGCAATTTCACGTAACTCCCCGTCAATGCGGAACCGAACCCGATATTGATGTTCGTAGGGTTCAAAGTGCAGGTCGGAGGCGCGCATATTGAAGGCGTCCAACAGCATTTTGTGTAAAAATTTGACAATGGGTGCGTCTTCAACGTCGCCGGTCCCCGCATCATTGTTTTCGGGGGCCTCTTCGACGGCAACATCATCAAACTCAAAATCACCACCAGCGGAGTTCAGCGTATCCAGGGATTCGCTCGCGGATTTGGTGGTGGCTTCGACTAGTTTGCTGATTTTGTCGTATTCAGCAATAATCCAGTCCACACCCATTTGGGTGGTAAATTTGATTTTTTCTGCGGCTTCTTGGTCCGTGGGGTCTGCGGTGGCAACAATCAGGCGATTATTGCGTTTGCTCAGGACAATAACCCTATACGCTTGGCATATCTTGGGGTCCAGAAGTTCTTTGGGCAGCCGCAGCGGATCAATGGCGTCGATATCCAGCAAAGGAGCGCCAAAAACCGCAGAAACCGTGTGAGCCAAATCAGCTGCGGACACAGCGCCGGATCCCGTCAGTTCTGCAATAAAACTGGTCCGGCCAATTTGTGATTTTTTGTAAATATCTTCGGCCAACTTCTGGGTCAGTTTGCCAGCAGACATCAAAGCCCGGCCCAGTCCGGGGAGGGCAACCGCAGAAGCTTCTTTGGGGGCAGTATCAACAGCGGCCATGTAACCGGGGATGTGTTAGGTGTGGAAAAGAAACCATCCTATCATCGCTGATCATGTACAGGCTGTACAGCGCGGAATATTGGCAAGCACGCCACAGGCTTGGGTGGTCGTGGTTTTATTAAATTGATCGGCGGGAGTTTATGGTCGGGGTGAGAGGATTCGAACCTCCGGCCTCTACGTCCCGAACGTAGCGCTCTACCAGGCTAAGCTACACCCCGCATTGCAATTTGCACCCAAAGCTGGGTGTCAAGCCCGCCTCAATGGCGTCGCGCAAGCAATTGCGCAGCTAATTCTAGCAATCCTGATGTGAAAGCACTGGGCGGCAGTTGCTCGGCGGCCTCCATGGCGCGGCGGGCCTCAAAGTTCGCTGCGTCGCGGGTCACATCGAGGGCGCCGGTCTCGCGCACGATCTGCACGATTTCTGTCAATTGCTCGGTGGAGCCTTGCTCGATGGCTTCGCGCACGATGTGGGCCTGGGCACTGGTGCCACGCTGCATCGCAGCGATCAGCGGCAGCGTGGATTTGCCTTCGCGGAGGTCGTCGCCCAGGTTTTTCCCCATTTCTGTGGCATCGCCATCGTAGTCGAGCACGTCATCAATGATCTGGAAGGCGGTGCCCAGCGCCTGCCCATAGGTGGCGCAAGCCTCCTCAATGGCTGGGGGGCTATCCGCCAGCACGGCGCCCAGGCGGGCACTGGCTTCAAAAAGCTTGGCTGTTTTGGAGCGGATGACGCGCAGATAGCCCGCTTCGTCCAGCGAGGCGTCGTGCATGTTCATCAGCTGCAGCACTTCGCCCTCGGCAATCACATTGGTGGCATCCGAGAGGATCTCCATGATGCGCATGCTGCCCGCCTCCACCATCATCTGAAAGGAGCGCGTGTGCAGGAAGTCGCCCACGAGCACGCTGGCCGGGTTGCCGAAGGTTTCGTTGGCCGTGGGGCGGCCGCGGCGCAGGGTGGAGGCATCCACGACATCGTCATGCAGCAGCGTCGCGGTATGGATGAGTTCGACCACTGCTGCCAGGGTATGGCGGTGCGCGCCACGGTAGCCCAGTGCGCCACACACCATCAGCAGCAGCGCGGGGCGCAAGCGCTTGCCTCCTGCAGCAATGATGTACTGGGAGATCTGGGCCACCAAGGGGACGCTGGATGTCAGGCGTTGGCCGATGACCTTGTCGACCTCGTGCATGTCTTGGGCAACAAGCAGGAGGGGGGATGCTGCGGAGGTGATGGTGTCTGTCAAGATGGTGGCCACGGAAAGTGCACCGGATTATAGAAAGCCTGCCGGCGTCTTCTGGGGCGCCGTGGGGGCCGTTGGCGGTGGGCTGGTGCTTTGTGGCGTGGTGGGTTATACTAGCGGGCTCTGCAGAAATTCGTCTGCGGAACTCATATCAAGAGGTCAACATGTACGCGGTCATAAAAACCGGCGGCAAGCAG
>DAIQRN010000149.1:0-6423 GCA_036786185.1 Acidovorax sp.
GCCCGTGCTTCGGCAGCCAGCTTGGCGCCGTCAATGCCTTTGCCCTTGACCTCGTTGATCCAGTCGGTTTCCACGCTGGCCGCGGTGCGGCGCCAGCGCTGGGTCTCGGCCATGTCCAGGGCCACGATGTTGTTCTTGGCCTTTTCGGCAATCTCCCGGCCCACCTTGTCACCCTCGTCCATGGCCCGGCCAAACATGGCGGCCGTCTCGATGCCGGAGTTCTTGTCGATCACGGCCTTGAGGTCGGGGGGCAGCTTGTCGTAGCTGGCCTTGTTCATCGAGAACGCGAAGGTCTGCGTGTACAGGCCTTCCTTGCCGGCAAAGGTGGTGTGGTTCTTCACCAGCTCGGTCACCTTCAGCGACGGCGTGACTTCCCACGGAATGGTGGTGCCGTCGATCACGCCCTTGGACAGCGCCTCGGTCACGCCCGGCACGGGCATGCCCACCGGCGTGGCGCCGAGCTTGGTGAGCATGTTGTTGATGATGCGCGAGCCGCCACGGATCTTCATGCCCCGCAGGCTTTCCAGGCCGGTGACCGGCGCCTTGGTGTGGAAAAGCCCCGGGCCATGGGTGTGCGCGGCAATGAGCTTGACGTCCTTGAACTCGTCGGCCGCGAACTTCTCCACGTACTCGTGGATGGCGCGCGACGAGGCTTCGGGGTCGCCGCTCATGAAAGGCAGCTCGAACACTTCGGTTTTCGGAAAGCGGCCCGGCGTGTAGCCCAGCACCGTCCAGGTCAGGTCCACCACGCCGTCGCGTGCCTGGTCAAACAGCTGCGGTGGCGCGCCGCCCAGCTGCATGGCGTGGAACAGCTGCACCTTGATCCGGCCGCCCGAATCAGCCTCGACCTTCTGGGCCCAGGGCACCAGCGCCTTTGCGGGGATTACGGCCTGGGGCGGCAAAAACTGGTGCAGCCTCAGGGTCACGGTCTGGGCTGCCGCCGTGGTGGCCAGGCTGGCCAGGGCCACCGCCCCCATCACCGCCACGGCGGTGCGTCTCTTCAGGAAGGTCATCGTCTTGTCTCCGATCTGCCTGTTGGAATCCGCGCCGCGCATGGCGGGGTGCCTGCGGGCAAGGGGCGGCATTATTCACCGGTCCCCACACTGTGCATGGGGTCGGACCCGCATGCCAGTTCTATGGCGGACTTTCAGCTATGCCGTTATGTTATGAAACCGGTGAAACCCGAACCCGGGCCTGCCCCGGGCCCGGGTGGGGCCCGGCAGACCCGACCGGCGTGCCGTGGAGCGGTGCAGGTCAGCGGGTTGCGGGAGGCGGTGATTTCCGGGCCGCGGCGCTGCGGACACCGTGCCGGATTTGCACCATGAAGCTATTAAATCGATAGCTGCCAGCGCTTGCCCATCAAGCGCTGTAGGCCAATTTGACCAGAAATTTACTCTTCCATGCCAGCGCGGATGGTGTCGCGGCCGTTGCGGTCCTTGACGCGGCCCAGGTCGGTGTCGAGGGCGCGGGCCAGCTTGTCCACGGCGCCGATGAAGGCATTGGCCATCTTGTCGGCCTCATCCGTCACCGTCACGGGCTGGCGGCCGGTGACCCGGGCCTCGATGCGGCAGCGCTTGTCATTGGCCCCGGACTTGCCGGCATCCAGGTCGGTCAGAAACACCTCCAGCCGCGTGATGTGGTCCTGAAAGCGGTTCAGCCGGCTTCTGGATTCGTCGGTGATCCATTGCGCCAGCGACTCGCCGCCGTGGATGTGGTCATCGGTGTTCACTTGTACTTGCATGGTGGTGCTCCTTGAGAGGGGTTCCAAGAGACAGGGCGCCGTGTGCCGGGAGCCAGGCGCTGCGGCAGCCCCGAGAACCCCCATGGTCGCACTTTTGCACGGGCCGCCCGTAAGAACCTGTGGGTTGCCGGAGTTTAGGCGGGCATCAAAGCTTGTCCAGCGCCACGGCGGGCGACCAGTCGGCCCCTGGCGGCAAGGCGCGGGCCTGCGCCACCCGGGCCGACAGGCGCAGCGCTGCCATATCACCGGGCGCGCGCTGCAGCACCTGCTCCAGCGCCTGCGAGGCGCCGTCCCAGTCGCGGGCCTGAAAGGCTTCAAGTGCGGCCAGGCTGGCCTGGCACAGCACGGCGTCGTCGCAGGGCGTGAACACGCGCACGGGCTCCGTCTTGCCCTTCACGAGCACGTCGTCCAGCGCGCGCAGCGGCACATCCGGCGGCAGTTGCGCCGCCGCGGCGGCCGACAGCAGGATGCCCGTGCCGAACGCCTTGTTCGCGCCCTCCAGCCGCGCCGCCAGGTTGACGGCATCGCCAATGGCGGTGTACGAAAAGCGCTGCTCCGAACCCACGTTGCCCACCACCACCCGCCCAGTGTGCAGGCCGATGCGCATGTGGATGGGGGGCAGGCCGCGCGCGTGCAGGTCATCCACCAGCGGCTGCATGGCCTGCTGCATGGCGATGGCGGCGCGCACGGCGTGTTCGGCATGGCGCTCGTCCGGCAACGGCGCGCCCCAGAAGGCCATCACGGCGTCGCCGATGAACTTGTCCACCGTGCCGCCGCTGGCGTGCACGATGGGCGTCATGGCGTTGAAGTAGCCGGTGAGCACCTCCACCGTCTGCTCGGCCGTCAATTGCTCGGACAGCGTGGTGAAGCTGGCCAGGTCGGTGAACATGAGCGTGACCTCGCGCGCCTCGCCGCCCAGGCGCATCAGCTCGGGCTGGGCGATCAGGCGCTCGACCACGGCGGGGGGCACGTACTGCGCAAACATGGCCCGCGTCTGCCGTGCACGCTGGCGCACGATGGCATAGCCCGCCAGAGCGACCGCACCGTACACGGCCACGGCCGCCACCGCAGGCAGCAGCGGCGGCCACCAGAGCCTGTGCGCGGCAAACAGCCACCACGACGCCGCGCCCATGGCCAGCACCAGCGCGGCCGTGAGGCTTGCCGCAGCGGCGGGGTGCCACTGGCGGCTGGCCCACAGCAGCAGCAGCGGCAGCAGCAGCATCGTGAGCGCGAGGTTCCACCCATAGGCCACGCTGCGCAGACCGCCCCCGGTCAGGTGGTTGTCGAGCAGGGTGGCCTGCAGCTCCACGCCAGGGAAAAGCCGCTCGCCCCCCGCCGTGCCAAACGGGGAGTTGAACAGGTCGGCCTGCGAACGGGTGAGCTCGGCCGCAGTGCGCACCGAGCGCCCCACGAGCACGATCTTGCCCTTGAAAAACCCGTCGGGGAGCAGGCCCGGCTCCAGCGCCTGGTAGTACGAACGCGTGTCGAACGTGCCGCGCGGGCCCCGGTAGCCGATCCATTCGAAAGGGTGCAGCACGGGCCGCTGGCCCAGCGCCTCGCCCGCGCGCTGCGCGAGCAGCCGGGCAAAGCCCTCGCTGGCAGCGGGCACGCGGCGCACCACGAAATCGTCGTCAGGCTCCACACCGGCATCGCCCGCCTCGGCGCCTGCGTCCAGCAGGCGTGGCAGCGGCAGAACGTCCGTCCACAACGTTGCGTTGCCGCTGTCGATCTTCTCGCGCGTGGAGGCCAGCACCACGGGGCCGGTCTCGCGGATGGCGCGGGCCAGGGCGGCGTCCTCGGCCTCGGTGGTGGGGTCGGCAAACACCACGTCCAGGCCCACGGCAGCGGCACCCTCGCCGTGCAGGCGCTGCAGCAGGGCCGCATGCACGCTGCGCGGGAAGGGCCAGGCCTGCCGCAACTCCTGAAAGGTGGGTTCGTCGATGGCCAGAATGACCACGGGCAATGTGCTGCGCCGCGGCGCCGTCAGGGCCGTGAGCACATCAAAGGTCTTGAACTCCAGCGCGTGCCACGGGCGGCTGAACGAGGCCGCCCACACCAACAGCAGCGCCAGGGCGCAGGCCGCCAGCGGTGCCGCCCTAGAAGCGGTAGCGCGCGTCCAGGACATAGCGGGTCTTGCGGCGGTCGGACTTGGGGGCCCACAGGCTCATCACGGCAGCGCCCACGACCCAGTGCTTGTCCTGCGACTCCCAAAAGCCCACCAGATCCACACCCCAGCCGGGGGCGATGCGGGTGAGGTTCTCCGCGTCCTCGAAGCGCTCCGAGCGATAGACCGCGCGGCCGCTCACGTACAGGCGCTGCGGGCTGACCCAGGTGGCGCCCAGCACGGCCGTGTGGCGCGGAATGTAGGGGATGCGGCCCACGGGCATGCGGGCGTCGAAGCTGCGGCTCTCACTGCCCTGGTACAGGTACTTGGCGTAGGCCGACCAGCGGCGGCTGAACATGTGGTTGACACCCCCGCCCAGGACCTTGAGCGTGCCGGTGTCAAAGCTGGGCGTGTCTTCCAGCAGGTCGGTGGTGGAGAGATTGACGAGCTGCGCGTTGCGCATTTCCTCCAGAAACGGCAGGCTGGGCGTGCGCAGGTCCACGCCCACGGTGCCGGGGTTGCGCACGCGCAGGTGGTCGGCGCGCAGGCTGACGAAGGTGCGCTCGCCCAGCTCCATGCCCCATTGCGCCACGGCGCGCTTGTGGCGGCCACCCGCTTCGACGAGCCGGTCTTCGACGGGGATGCCCGCCGTTTCCACGCTGGTCAGCGTCGAGACGCTCAGGGGCCGCAGCCAGTCCTGGTAGGCCATGCGCACCGTGGTGCCCCGCGCAGGCTGCCACACCAGGCCCACGCGCGGCGTGGCCACGCGCTCGGTCTCGGCGCGGCGCGCCCGTTCCTCGCTGAACTGGTCCAGGTTCACCAGATAGCTCTGGGTCAGCCCATCCACACGGTGGCGTATCTGCTGCAGGCCCAGCGCGGCGTCCAGGCTGAGCGCGGCATGGAGCTGCTGCGTGGTGGCCAGGGTCAGGCCGGTGTAGCGCCGGTCCACGCGGTTGTAGCCGCCCACCATCAGCAAGTCGCGGTACGGGCCAATGATTGGCAGATCCGCGAACACGCCAGCCTCGCCATAGATCAGGTTGTTCTGGCGCTCGCGCACATGCTCCAGCGCCACGCTCCAGCGGCTGCCCGGTGCGGTGTCCAGGGTGTGGCGCAGCTGCAGATCGCTGAACTGCTTTTGCGGCTTGCTGCTCACGCCCATCACGGTGAGGATGGGCGGGGCCAGGTACAGCGTGGGGTAGTTGCGCAGCAGGGTATCGTTCACGCTGCGCCCCAGCTTGATCCAGGTCTGCTCGGTGGGCCCCCAGCGGTAGGACATGCCCACCGCGCCCTGCGTGGTCTTGGCCTCAATGGCCGTGTCCCAGTCAAACAGGCTCCGGCCATCCAGGTCGATATCGAACTGGTTCACGTAGGCAAACAGGTTGATGCGCTCCGCGGGCTGCATACCCAGCCCCGCCGTCACGGCGTGGACACGCATTTCACCCACACCGCCCCGCACGGCAGGAAGGCTGTTGGCCTCCAGGTCGAAAGGAAACGATTTCGCCTGGGCCGTCTGCGCCTTGAAGAACCACGACACAGGCACATGGGTGTTGTTCATGCCGTTGAGCGTGATGGCGGGGGAATGCATGCGGTAGAGGCTCTTGTCCAGCGTCACGCCCACCGCCCCATGCGCGCCAGGCTTCTGCAGCAGCGACGAATACCGCTGGCTCGCGCCGAAGGCCATGGGGTCGGTGAGGAAGCCCTGGAACAGCGCCGAGTTCTTGTTGAACTCGCCCGCGTAGCGGTCCGCCAGGAACAAATGGCTGCCGCCCCAGTAGGGGTAGAAGCTCTGCTGCGCCAGTTCCATCGCCCAGTCCTCCATGCCGAAGAACGCGAGCGAGGCGCCCAGGTTGGCGCTGCCCTTCTGGTCGTTGGCGACCTGGTTCAGCGACTTGAGGTAGGGCATGCGCTCCACCGCCGCGCGGGCGGCCTCCACCGCCTCGCCGGGCTGGAACAGGTCGGTGTGGATCTGCGCGAGCAGCATGTAGGGCACGGGGTCTTTGTCGTCCAGGCGGCTCGCCTGGTGCAGGGTGGCCAGCGCGTCCTGGTGGCGGCCGAGCTGGTAGTAGGCGACGGCCGTCCAGGTCTTGGCGCGGGCGTAGCGCGGCTCCATCACGCCCGCGCGCAGGAAGGCGTCCAGCGCCTGCTCCGGCTGCCCCTGCTTGAGGTGCAGCAGACCCTGGCCGGTGAGGGCCACGTAGTCCGCCGGGTTGTCGCCCAGGGCGGTGGCGAAGGCCGCGCCCGCTTCGGTGAACTGGTTGACGAAGGTCTCCAGCGTGCCCAGCTCCCCATAGACACCTGATACAGCGCCGGGCGCCTGGGGCGCCAGGGCCAGCGCGCGCCGCAGGTTGTCACGCGCGGGGCCGGGGTCTTCGCGTTCGGTGTGGGCGCTGCCCAGGCCCTGCCAGCCGCGCGCGTCCTGGGGTGCCAGCTGCGTGGCCTCGGCGTAGGCCGCCAGCGTGGCAGGGGCATCGCCCCGGCGGCGGGCCAGCTCGGCGCGCGCCAGGGCCACTTCGGCATGGGGAGCGCCCTGCGCTGCAGCCAGCGTAGCCGTGGCGTCATCGACGCGGTCGCTCAGCAT
>DAIQRN010000150.1:0-6313 GCA_036786185.1 Acidovorax sp.
TTCAACTGCGCGCCAAAGACCAAACCGTCTGGCTGTCGCAGCGGGAAATGGCAGAGCTGTTCGCTGTCAGCACGGACAACGTGGGCCTGCACCTCAAGAACATTTACGAGGATGGCGAACTGAGCCGGGAGGCAACTGCCGAGGAATCCTCGGTAGTTCAAACCGAGGGCACGCGCCAGGTGCAGCGGCCTGTCACGCTCTACCGCCTCGACGCCATCCTGGCCGTGGGCTACCGCGTGCGCTCGCCGCGTGGCGTGCAGTTCCGCCGCTGGGCGTCCACGGTGCTCAAGGAGTATCTGGTCAAGGGCTTTGTTATGGATGACGAGCGGCTGAAGAACCCGGACGGCCGCCCGGACTACTTTGACGAGATGCTGGCGCGCATCCGGGACATTCGGGCCTCGGAAAAGCGCTTCTACCAAAAGGTGCGCGACCTGTTTGCGCTGGCGGCGGACTACGACAAGACCCATGAGGCCACGCAGACCTTTTTTGCCACGGTGCAAAACCTGCTGCTGTATGCGGTGACGCAAAAGACGGCGGCCGAGCTCATCGTGAGCCGCGCCAACCCTTCCGACCCACACTTTGGCCTGCTGACCTGGAAGGGCACCCAGGTGCGCAAGCAGGACATTGTGGTGGCCAAGAATTACCTGACCGAAGACGAAGTGGACACCCTGAACCGATTGGTGGTGATCTTCTTGGAAACGGCAGAGCTGCGCGCCAAGCGGCAAACCGTGACCAGCATGGGCTTTTGGCGTGAGAACGTGGGGCAGATCATCGTGTCCAACGGGTTTCCGCTGCTCAGCGGGGCAGGCACCGTCAGCCACGCACGTATGGAGCAAAAGCTGGAGCCGCTGTACTTGGACTTTGACCAGCGCCGCAAGGCTGATGAAGCGCGTGTTGCGGACGCGCAGGACGAGGCCGATTTAAAGGCGCTGGAAAGCACCATCAAAAACCGCCCCAAGCCATGACACTCCATCAACAATCCACCTCCACCGCAAAGGACACCCCATGGTCTTAGGCAACAAACTTCAGCTGACCAGCCAGGTGGAGCTCAACCGGGCAGAAGAAAAGCTGAGCAAACAAAAAGCCAAGCAGTTGTTTGAAAGTGGCGACATCAACAATGCAGAGGTGGGCACCTTTGCCGGGCTGGCGTATATCCATGCCTATTTGTTTGGGGATGTGTATGAATTTGCCGGGCAGGTGCGCGATGTGAACCTGGCCAAAGGCAGTTTCCGGTTTGCCCCGGTCATGTATTTGCAGCAGGCGCTGGAGCACATCAGCGCCATGCCGCAGCAAAATTTTGACCAGATCGTTGAAAAATACGTGGAAATGAATGTGGCCCATCCCTTCAGAGAGGGCAACGGGCGCGCCACGCGCATCTGGCTGGATTTGATGTTGAAAAAAGAAATACTGCAGGTGATTGACTGGAATGCGGTGGACAAGGCTGATTATTTGTCGGCCATGGAGCGCAGCGTCGTCAAAGATATTGAAATCAAGCACCTGCTAAAAAATGCTTTGACAGAAAAAATCAACGACCGCGAGCTGTACATGAAGGGCATTGACGTGAGCTATTACTACGAAGGTTATAGCGAATACCGGGTCGAAGATTTGTAAACCATGACCGAACAAAACCAAATACAACTGGGCAAGACCCTGTGGGCCATTGCCGACCAACTGCGCGGGGCCATGGACGCGGACGATTTCCGCGATTACATGCTGTCGTTTCTGTTTCTGCGCTATCTGTCAGACAACTACGAGACCGCCGCCAAAAAGGAGCTGGGCAGCGATTACCCCAAGCTGGCGGGCGATGACGGCCAGGTGCCCCTGGCCGTTTGGTATGCCGACAACGCAGCCGATGTGCCCGCGTTCGAAAAGCAGATGCGCCGCAAGGTGCACTACGTGATTGAGCCGCAGCACCTGTGGAGCAGCATTGCGCACATGGCGCGCACGCAGCACGCGGGTTTGCTCAATACCCTGCAAGAGGGCTTCAAATACATCGAAACCGAGTCGTTCCAGAGCGCGTTTGGGGGGCTGTTTTCGGAGATCGACCTGGGCTCGCCCAAGCTGGGTAAAACCTACACCGAGCGCAATGCCAAGCTGTGCGTGGTGATTCAGAAGATTGCAGAGGGGCTGGCCGATTTTTCCACCAGCGTGGATGCGCTGGGTGATGCATACGAATACTTGATTGGCCAGTTTGCGGCGGGCTCGGGCAAGAAGGCGGGCGAGTTTTATACGCCGCAGCAAATCTCGGACATTCTCTCCGCCATCGTCACGCTGGACAGCCAGGAGCCCAAGACAGGCGTGAAACAACGGCTGGAAAGTGTGATGGATTTTGCGTGTGGCTCGGGCTCGCTGCTGCTGAACGTACGCAAGCGCATGGGGCCGCATGGCATTGGCAAGATTTACGGCCAGGAAAAGAACATCACCACCTACAACCTGGCGCGCATGAACATGCTGCTGCACGGGGTGAAGGACACGGAGTTTGAAATCTTCCACGGTGACACGCTGGCCAACGACTGGGACATGCTGCGCGAGCTGAACCCGGCCAAGAAGCCCACGTTCGATGCCATCGTGGCCAACCCGCCGTTCAGCTATCGCTGGGAGCCGAACGAGGCCATGGCAGACGATGTGCGCTTTAAAAGCCACGGTCTGGCGCCCAAGTCGGCGGCGGACTTCGCCTTTTTGCTGCACGGCTTTCATTTCCTGAAAGATGAGGGCGTGATGGCCATCATCCTGCCGCACGGGGTGCTGTTCCGGGGCGGGGCAGAGGAGCGCATTCGCACCAAGCTGCTGAAGGATGGCCACATCGACACGGTGATTGGCTTGCCGTCGAACCTGTTCTATTCCACCGGCATCCCCGTGTGCATTCTGGTGCTGAAGAAGTGCAAGAAGCCGGACGACGTGCTGTTCATCAATGCCGCCGAGCACTTTGCCAAAGGCAAGCGCCAGAACCAGCTGACGGATGAGCACATCACCAAGATCATCCAGACCTACCAGTTCCGCGAGGAAGAGGCGCGCTATTCACGCCGGGTGGAGATGGCCGAGATTGAAAAGAACGACTTCAACCTGAACATCTCGCGCTACATCAGCACGGCGGTGGGCGAGGCGGAGATTGACCTGGCGACCACACACCGTGCCTTGGTGGATATCGAGGCGAGCGTCCAGGCGGCCAAGCGCAAGCACAACGCCTTTCTGCTGGAGCTGGGCTTGCCGCCCCTGCCATGACCCATCGCCACTCACAAGGCAGGGCTGCCCCATGCTGAGCATCCTCGCCGTCATCATCTCCCTGGCCCTGCTCATGTTCCTGGCCTACCGGGGCGTGACGGTGCTGCTGCTGGCGCCACTGATGGCTGCGCTGGCGGTCGTGCTGTCGGGGGACGCGCGCTGGCTGCTGCCGTTGTACACCGACACCTTCATGGGCGCCCTGGGTGGCTATGTGCTGCAGTACCTGCCGATCTTCCTGCTGGGCGCGCTGTTCGGGCGGCTGATGGCCGACTCGGGCGCGGCCAGCACGCTGGCGCGCTGGATCGTGCGCACGCTGGGCGAGCGGCATGCCATCCTGACCGTGGTGCTGGCTTGCGCGCTGCTCACCTATGGCGGTGTGTCGCTGTTCGTGGTGGCGTTTGCCATCTACCCCATTGCGCGCAACCTGTTCGAGGTGGCCAACATTCCCAAGCGGCTGGTACCCGCCACCATTGCGCTGGGCGCGTTCACCTTCACCATGACGGCGCTGCCGGGCTCGCCGGCCATCCAGAACGCCATTCCCATCCCGTACTTCGGCACCAACGGCTTTGCCGCGCCGGGCCTGGGCCTGCTGGCCGCCGCCATCATGCTGGGCGGCGGCATGGTCTGGCTGCTGCACCGCGCGGCGGCGGCACGGGCGGCGGGCGAGGGGTATGGCCACCACCCGGTGGACGAGGATGGCGGCGCCGAGCCCACGCCGGCCCATGCCGCGGCCGAGGCCGCGCGCCATGCCGAGATTCCCCTGGCACTGGCCCTGTTGCCGCTGGCGCTGGTGATTGGCGTGAACGCGCTGTTCACCTATTGGGTGTTCCCGGCGCTGGACCTGTCGTATCTGGCCGAGCGCTTTCCCCGCCTGGAGCCGGCCCGCGTGGCGGGCCTGTGGTCGCTGACCATTGCGCTGCTGGTGGCCTGCGCCACGCTGGTTCTGGCGCGGCTGGGCCATTGGCATGACCTCAAGCACAGCCTCAACCAGGGCGTGTTCGGCTTCATGCTGCCGCTGTTCAACACCGCGTCCGAGGTGGGCTACGGCGCGGTGATTGCCTCGCTGGCGGGCTTTGCGCTGATCCGCGATGCGGTGCTGCGCGTGTCCGACAACCCCCTGATCTCGGAGGCCGTGGCCATGAACGTGCTGGCGGGCATCACGGGTTCGTCATCGGGCGGGTTGAGCATTGCGCTGCAGACGCTGGGCGAGGACTACTTGCGCATGGCCGAGGCGGCAGCCATCAGCCCCGAACTGCTGCACCGCGTGGCCGTGATGGCCGCCGGCGGCATGGACACGCTGCCGCACTGCGGCGCCATCATCACGCTTCTGGCGATCTGCAAGCTCAACCACCGCGAGTCGTATGCCGACATCGCGGCCGTGACCATGCTGTTTCCGCTGCCCGCGCTGGCGCTGGTCATTGCACTGGGAACAGCGTTCGGGAGTTTTTGACGGACGCCTCGGCACAGGGGCCCGCTACTGCCAGTGCGATATCCCGCGGCGCGAAGGGATGGTTGGGTAAATTTGCTATTAAATCAATAGCTGCTAGCGCTTGTTGCATAAGCGCTAGCAGCCAATTTGCCTCAAACCTTGCTCTTGACAAACCCATAGATCACCAGCAGCACAATCGCGCCGACGATGGAGGCGATCCAGCCTGCGGGCGCGCCGGGCGCGTACCAGCCCATGGCAGCGCCCGCGTAGCTGGCCAGGAAGGAACCGGCTATGCCCAGCACCGTGGTCATGATCAGGCCCAGCTTGTCGTTGCCGGGTTTCACGGCGCGGGCGATCAGCCCCACGATGAAGCCGACGATGATGGTTCCGAGGATGGAGAGCATGGAGAGTCCTTTCAAACAGGATGACAGAGGAAGGGGCGCTGAAGGTGACCCTGACGACGGCAACTGTAATTCCATTTCCTGTCCGTCGCGGGCCAGCGCATGCAAGCGCGCCCCCGGCACGCATGGGCGGCCCTGGTTGGGCCACCAGCACGTGCGTCCTCAGGGCCGCACCAGCCGCAGCGGCTCGCCGGTGCGGGTCTTGGCGATGTCTTCGGGGTGGAAGGGCAGGGTGTGCCACTGCTGGCTCAACACAGCTATGGCGATACGGGGAGCTTTCGCAAGGTGTTCACCCGCACCACGGGCGTGACGCCCGGCGCCTATCGCCAGCGCTTTCTGCTGCGCACCAGCCGCAAGCAGTGGGCCGGGCCGCAGGCCGGGCTGGGCGATAATGCTCCTTGATTAATAGCTGCCAGCGCTTACCCTATAAGGGCTGGAGGCCAAAAATACTCAAAAACCATGCACGCCTTGCTCGACACCATCGCCGCCATGCCCCGGCCTACCGACGCCCAGCGCATCTTCCACGGCCGGGGCGGCATGCACCCGGGCTGCGAGCAATGGGTGCTGGACGCCTACCCGCCCGTGTGGGTGCTGACCAGCTTCGCGCCCGCCACCGAGGCCGAGCTCTGCACCATCGGCGCGGCGCTGCAGGCGCGCTGGGCGCAGATCGCGCCCGCGGGCGAGCCTTTGACCTGGGTGTTTCAGCACCGCGGCGAGGCCCTGCGCACCGAAGGCCGCAGCGACACGCGCCTGATGGCGGGTGCCGTGCCCGACCCGCATGTCGTCACCGAGGCTGGTGCGCGCTTTCGCGTGCACGTGCTGCGCGGGCAGAACCACGGCCTGTTCCTGGACATGGCCGAGGGCCGCCGCTGGGTGCGCGACTACGCTGCCGCGCGCAGCAGCGACCCTGACCGGCGCAAAGGTGGCCTCAAGGTGCTCAACCTGTTTGCCTACACCTGCGCCTTCTCGGTGGTGGCGCTGCAGGCGGGGGCCCGGCAGGTGGTCAACGTGGACATGAGCCACGGCGCCATCGCCATCGGGCAGCAGAACCACCAGCTCAACGGCATCGCCACGGGCGCCGGATTCTTGCCGCACGACATCTTCAGCAGCTGGGGCAAGATCACGCGGGGCGGGCCCTATGGCCTGGTCATCGTGGACCCGCCCAGCTACCAAAAAGGCAGCTTCGTCGCCACCAAGGACTACGCGCGCCTGCTGCGCCGCCTGCCCGACCTGCTGGCCCCCGGCGGCCACGCCCTGCTGT
>DAIQRN010000151.1:0-6310 GCA_036786185.1 Acidovorax sp.
CGTCCATCACCTTGCATTGCAGGTCGGTCGTCCAGTACTTGGCCATGCTGGCGGTTTGGGTGTCGAGCTGGTCGCGCAAGATCAGTTCGCAGCATTTGTCCACGAACACGCGGGCCACCTGCACCTCGGTCTGCAGCTCGGCCAGGGTAAAGCGCGTGTTCTGGAAGGCGGCCACGGGCTGGCCAAAGACCTTGCGTTGCTTGACGTAGTCCACCGTCCAGTCGATCGCGGCCTGGGCCGAGGCGACGGCGGTGATGGCGATCTGCAGGCGCTCCCACGGCAACTGCTCCATCAGGCCGATGAAGCCGCGTCCTTCCGTGCCCAGCAGGTTTTCGGCGGGCACCTTCACGTCGTTGAAGAACAGCTCGGAGGTGTCTTGCGCCTTCATGCCCGCCTTCTTCAGGCGCTGGCCTTTTTCAAAGCCGGGCATGCCGCGCTCCACCAGCAGCAGGCTGGTGCCCTTGGCGCCCGCTGCCGGGTCGGTCTTGGCGACGACGATGACCAGGTCGGCATGCCAGCCGTTGGTGATGAAGGTCTTGCTGCCGTTCAGCACATAGTGCGAACCGTCCGCGCTTTTGATGGCGGTGGTCTTGACGCCCTGCAGGTCGCTGCCCGCGGCGGGCTCGCTCATGGCGATGGCGCCCACCATGGCGCCGCTGGCCATTTGCGGAAGGTATTTGCGCTTTTGCGCCTCGGTGCCGTAGTGCAGGATGTACGGCACCACGATCTCGCTGTGCAAGCCAAAGCCGATGCCGGTGCAGCCCGCGCGAGCAATCTCTTCCATCTGCACCACGGAGTAGAGTTTGTCGGCACCGGCGCCGCCGTATTCCTCGGGCAGGCTCATGCACAGAAAGCCGTTGGCGCCCGCCTGGCTCCACACCTCGCGGGCCACATAGCCCTGGTCTTCCCAGTCGGCGTGGTGGGGTGTGATTTCCTTGTCGACAAAGCGGCGGAAGCTGTCGGCGAAGGCCAGGTGCTCGGGCTGGAAGAGGGTGCGTTCAATCATGTGAGACCTATTTTTGCAAAGTTACTGCTTGGTTAAATTCTGCCACTGCCCGCGCGCCAACGCAAAGCAAAAAGCCGCCCGGAGGCGGCTTGGCGGCGCGGTTGCACCAGAGCGTCAGGGCGTGACGTAGTCCGACACCACCTTCTACTTGCCGTCCTGGATTTGCGACAGGCGCGAGAGGTTGCTGCCCAGGCGCTTCTGGGGGCTGAAGTGCCGCGCCTGGTGGGTTTGTCGCACGCGCTGGACCTCATTCTCACGGGCCGCAAGGTGGATGCCACGGAATCGCTGCGCATGGGCCTGTGCAACCGTGTGGTGCCGCCGGGGCAGGCGCTGCAGGCCGCCCTGGGGCTGGCGCACGAGATCGCGGCCTTTCCGCAGTCCACGCTGCGCGCCGACCGCGCCAGCGCACTCGCTGGCGAGGGTCTGCCGCTGCAGGCAGCGCTGCTGCAGGAATGGACGGGCGGGCGCGCCTGCCTGGCCGAGGCGCTGCGGGGCGCCACCCGCTTCACCGCAGGCCAGGGGCGCCACGGGAGTTTTGAATGAAATGTGCCTCCAGCGCTTATCCATAAAGCGCTAACAGCTATAAAATCAGGAGTAAAGCACCGCGCGGCAGTGCCCATCCCGCAGGAACACCATGAGCCCAACCACCGTACCGCCCCAAGAGTTCGAGCCCGCCTTCATTGCCGGGCTCAAGACCATCTTTGAAGAGAAGATCATGTTCAACCAGGTGCTGGGCCTGAAGATCACCGCGCTCAAGCCCGACGGCGTGGTGGGCCGCATCGACATGAAGCCCGAGCTGGTGGGCCACTATGCCTACAACCGCATCCACGGCGGCGTGATCAGCGCGGGGCTCGATGCCATGGGCGGGCTGGCCGTGATGGCCGCCATCGGCGCCAAGCACATGGACGAGACGCCCGAGCAGCGCCTGCACCGCTTCGCCAAGCTGGGCACCATCGACCTGCGCATCGACTACCTGCGCCCCGGCATTGGCAGCCACTTCGAGCTGCGCGCCCAGGTGCTGCGCCTGGGCTCGCGCGTGGCGACCACGCGCATGGAGTTTCTGGGGCCGGACGGGCAGATCATGTCCGCCGGGGCGGCAGCGTACATCGTGTCATAGCGCGCCCGCGCGCTGGATGTGTGCCGCTGCAAGCCTTGCAAGCGCATGCAACCAGCGAACCGTTTGGTTACCCTTCTTGCGTAACGAAGGCATCTTTTGTCGGGGTCAAAACCTAGGATCACTTCTTTTCAAGGAGATCCGATGGCTGTGCAAAACCCCTTCTTTGGCAAACGTGAAACCGAGCCGTTCCAACCTCGCAGCACATCGCCGTCGTCGGTGCTGGCTGCTGCCTCGGGCCAGGGGGCTGCGTCTGCGCAGCCTGTCGCCAGCCCTGCTGCCCCTAAGTCGGCGGCGGCGGAATCGGGCGGCAGCAAGCTCACCGTGGGACCCAACATCAAGCTCAAGGGCGTGGAGATCACCGATTGCGACACGCTGGTGGTCGAGGGCACGGTCGAGGCCACGATGGATTCGCGCGTGATCCACATCGCGGAAAACGGAGCCTTCCGAGGCTCTGCCGAGATCGACATCGCCGAGATCCACGGCGAGTTCAACGGCTCGCTCACCGTGCGCCAGAAGCTGGTGATCTACAGCTCCGGCAAGGTCAACGGCAAGATCCGCTACGGCAAGGTGGTGATCGAAGAAGGCGGCCAGCTGGCGGGCGAGATCGAGGCAGGCTTTACGGCGGGCTCCAGCGTCGCATCCCGTTCCACGGCAAATCTGTCGCGCGCAGAGCCGGTGGCGGTGGCCGCCTGATCTTTCAGGCTTGGTGGGTGCCCGGTTGGGGCACCGGGCGTGGGCGGCCTTGCTCGTCGATGGCGACATAGGTCAGCCGCGCCTCGGTCACCTTCACATAGCTCCCCTGGGTGGCAAAGCGCTCGGCATACACCTCCACTTCCACCGTGACCGAGGTCCGACCCACGCGCGTGATGGCCGAAAAGAATGACAGGATGTCGCCCACGCGCACGGGCTGCTTGAAGATGAATTCATTGACCGCCACCGTGGCCATGCGCCCCTGCATGTAGCGCGCTGGCAGCACCGAACCGGCCAGGTCCACCTGCGCCATCACCCAACCGCCAAAGATATCGCCATTGCCGTTGGTGTCGGCGGGCATGGGAATGACCTTGAGGACCAGCTCCTTGTCTGTGGGCAATGCGGCGGGTGGCGGGCTGAAGATGGCAGACATGGGCAAAATCCCGGGTAGATAAAAACAACCGGAATTGTCCCCTATGCGCCGTACTGGCGAAGCCACCTCCCCCTTGCCTGCCCCCGTGGCAGGGCCTTCGCAGTCCGACTGGTCCACGCTCTCGCGTCTGTTCCCCTACCTCTGGCAGTACAAGTGGCGCGTGCTGGCGGCCATCGCCTTCATGGTGGGCGCCAAGCTGGCCAATGTCGGCGTGCCCCTGCTGCTCAAGACGCTGGTGGACGCCATGAGCTTCAAGCCGGGTGACCCCGCCGCGCTGCTGGTCGTGCCGGTGGGCTTGCTGCTGGCCTATGGTGGCCTGCGCCTGTCCACGTCGCTGTTCACCGAGCTGCGCGAACTGGTGTTTTCCAAGGCCACGCAGGGCGCGGCGCGCTCCATTGCGCTGCAGACCTTCAAGCACCTGCATGCGCTCAGCCTGCGCTTTCACCTGGAGCGGCAGACCGGCGGCATGACGCGCGACATCGAGCGCGGCGTGCGCGGCATCGAGTCGCTGATCTCGTTCACGCTGTTCAACGTGGTTGCCACGCTGGTCGAGGTGGTGCTGGTGCTGTCCATCCTGGCCGTCAAGTTCGACGCCTGGTTTGCCTGGATCACGCTGGCGGCGCTGGCGCTGTACATCACCTTCACGGTGCGGGTGACCGAGTGGCGCACCCAGTTTCGCCGCGAAGCCAACGAGTTCGACTCGGCCGCGCACTCCAAGGCCGTGGATTCGCTGCTCAACTACGAAACCGTCAAATACTTCAACAACGAAGCCTTCGAGGCCCACCGCTACGACGAGAGCCTGGAGCGCCTGCGCCGCGCGCGGCTCAAGAGCCAGACCACGCTGTCCCTGCTCAACACCGGCCAGCAGCTCATCATTGCCGTGGGCCTGGTGGCCATGCTGTGGCGTGCCACGCAGGGCGTGGTCGATGGCCGCATGACGCTGGGCGACCTCGTCATGGTCAACGCCTTCATGATCCAGCTGTACATCCCGCTCAACTTCCTGGGCGTGATCTACCGCGAGATCAAGCAGAGCCTGACGGACCTGGACAAGATGTTCACGCTGATGGACAAGGAGCGCGAGGTGGCCGACGCGCCCGGCGCCCAGCCACTGGCGGGGCTCGGCCAGCCCACGGTGCGCTTCGAAGACGTGGTGTTTGCCTACGACCCGAAGGAGGGCCGCACCATCTTGCAGGGCATCAGCTTCGAGATCCCGGCGGGCAAGACGGTGGCCGTGGTCGGGCCCTCGGGCTCGGGCAAGAGCACGCTGGCGCGCCTGCTGTTTCGCTTTTATGACATCCAGCAGGGCCGCATCACCATCGCCGGGCAGGAGATCCGCAGCGTGACGCAGGCCAGCGTGCGGCAAGCCATTGGCATCGTGCCGCAGGACACCGTGCTGTTCAACGACACCGTGGCCTACAACATCGCCTACGGCCGCCCGGGCGCCAGCCAGGACGAGATCGAAGCCGCCGCCCGCGCCGCGCGCATCCACGACTTCATCGCCAGCACGCCCAAGGGCTACGCCACCATGGTGGGCGAGCGCGGGCTCAAGCTCTCGGGCGGCGAAAAGCAGCGCGTGGCCATTGCGCGCACCTTGCTCAAGAACCCGCCCATCCTCATCTTTGACGAAGCCACCAGCGCGCTCGACTCGGCCAACGAACGCGCCATCCAGGCCGAGCTGCAGGGCGTGGCGCAGAACAAGACCACGCTGGTGATTGCGCATCGCCTGTCCACGGTGGTGGACGCGCACGAGATCCTGGTCATGGACGCGGGCCGCATCATCGAGCGCGGCACGCACGCGCAGCTGCTGGCCCTGGGCGGCCGCTACGCCAGCATGTGGGCGCTGCAGCAAGAGGCCCCCCCTGAGTCGCCTGCGGCGCCTTCCCCCTGAGGGGGACGACGCCCGTGCTGCCGTGCGGCCCTTGCTTGGCGTCCCGCGCCGGGGCTGCGCCGGTTTCCGGCGTTGCGGCTTGCTCAACCTGTTTTTTGAACTGAGAAACCATGAAACCTGTCCTGCTTGCCATCACCCTGCTCACCGACGAGCACCGCGCCCAGATAGCGCAGTCGTTTGAGCTCATCTACGCGCTGGAACCCGAACAGATCGCCGACGCCATCGCGCGCGACGGTGCGCGCGTGCAGGCTGCGCTCACCATCGGTTCCATCGGCCTGTCGGCCACGCAGATGGACGCGCTGCCGCAGCTGCGGCTGGTGTGCGCTTTGGGCGCGGGCTACGAGAACATTGACATCGCACACGCCCGCGCGCGCGGCATCGCCGTGGCCAACGGCGCGGGCACCAACGACGACTGCGTGGCCGACCACGCCTTTGGCCTGCTCATCGCCACCGTGCGCGGTATCCCGCGCCTGGACGCGCTGACCCGCGAAGGCGTGTGGCGCACCACCTTGCCGCTGCCGCCCAACGTCTCGCGCAAGCGCCTGGGTATCCTGGGCCTGGGCACCATCGGCCAGAAGATCGCGCAGCGCGCGCAGGGCTTTGACATGGAGGTGGGCTACCACAACCGTGCGCCAAAGGCCGGTGTGCCCCACCGCTACTTCGACAGCCTGCAGGCCCTGGCCGCGTGGTGTGAGGTGCTCGTCATCGCCACCCCCGGCGGGCCGGGCACGCGCCATCTCGTCAATGCTGACATCCTGCAGACCCTGGGCCGCAAGGGCTGGCTGGTCAACATCGCGCGCGGCAGCGTGGTGGACACCGCCGCGCTGGCCACCGCATTGCGCGCCAACACCATCGCCGGCGCGGGCCTGGACGTGTACGAGAGCGAGCCCGCGCCGCCCGCCGAGTTGATCGGCCTGCCCAACGTGGTGCTCACGCCCCATGTTGCGGGCTGGTCGCCCGAGGCGGTTCAGAACTCGGTGGACCGCTTTATCGACAATGCCACGCGCCACTTTGCGGGGCAGGCCATGGTGTCACCGATTCTTTGAGTGAAAAAGGCCTCTGGCGCTTATCCATCAAGCGCGGGAGGCTATTAAAACAGGAGTAATTTGGAGCGTATGGACATCGACGTTTTGCAAGCGCGCCTGCGCGACTTTGCCGCCGAGCGCCAGTGGCAGC
>DAIQRN010000005.1:0-21172 GCA_036786185.1 Acidovorax sp.
GGGCCAGGGCTTCGAGCATGACGACGAATTCGTCGCCGCCAAAGCGGGCGACGGTATCGGTCTCGCGCACGCAGGCCACGAGGCGCTGGGCGACCTGGGTGAGCAGTTGGTCGCCCATGTCGTGGCCCAGGGTGTCGTTGAGGTCCTTGAAGTTGTCGAGGTCGATGAACAGCAGGGCGCCGTGGCTGTGGTTGCGCTGGCTGGCTGCGATGGAGCGCTGCAACCGGTCGAGCAGCAGGCGCCGGTTGGGCAGGCCGGTGAGCGCGTCGTAGAAGGCCAGGCGCTCGATTTCCTGCGCGGCCCGTTTGCGGTCGGTGATGTCCATGGTGAAGCCATGGGACACCACCGAACCATCGGACTCGCGGTGCGGGATGGCGTTGGTCATGTGCCAGCGCACGCTGCCGTCGGGCATGCGCACGCGGTACTCGCACTGCCAGGGCACCAGTTTGCGCGCCGAGGTGATGGCGGACTTCTGCAGCCGGGAACGGTCCTCGGCCACCACGCGGTGCAGGAGCGCGCCATGGTCTGCCGTCACTGCGTGGGGCTCCACGCCCATGAACTCACGCACCGCGTCACTGATGTACTGCACGCTGGTGCTGCCGTCCGAATGCAGCCGGTATTCGTAAATGAAGCCGGGAATGCGGCTGGCGATGCGCTGGATGAACAGGAGCTGCTCGCGCAGCTGCTCGGCAGCGCGGTGCTCGTCCGTTACATCCTGCACCACGCCCATGACCACCTGCACGCCGTCGCGCGGGTGCGTGCGCTGCACGCGCGATCGCATCCAGCGGATCTCGCCGTCGGGGCGGCGCCAGCGGTATTCCATGTCCTCGCCCGCGCCATGCTCGCGCAGCTTCTGGTTGAAGGTGGGCCGGTCCTGGGGGAGGATGCCGCTCACGGCACGCTCGGGGTCCACCCACTCCTGGCGCTCAAACCCGGCGATGTCGCACAGGCCCGGTGACCACAGCAGCACGGTTTCACCGGGATCCTCGATGTGGCGCCAGTGGCCCGTGCGCGCAAGGCTCTCCATGGTGTTGAACACATCGGTCTGCTCGCGCAGTTCGCGCCGCACGTCTTCCAGCGCGCGCTCCGCAGCCGCCAGCGAAAAGCGCAATGCCTCGGCCTCGCTCGCATCGCGCACGGTGACCACGATGCAGTCGCTGGTCACGCGGTACGCCGACAAGTCCCAGGCCAGCAGCAACCGGCCGGGCTCGCGCACCACCTGTCGGCACTCCAGCGGCACACCCAGGCGCACCACGCCCTGCAGTTGGTCCAGCAAGGGCGTGTCTGCCAGCAGGTCAAACACCTCGCAGGCGTCCACCCCGGGTTCGCGCACAGCCCCCAGGCCGGGCATGCGCCGCGCGGCCGCATTGGCGGCCAGCAACTGCAGGCGCTCGCCCTGCAGCCGAAACTCCATCAACGCCACCGGGACGGCATCCACCAGCGCCTGCAGGCGCGCCTGCGCCAGGGGCTCGATGGGACCCTCGCCTGTCACGGAGAGCAGGTCGGTCAGCAGTTCGGACGAAATCACGATCGGTGAGAAAACTCTGAGGGATGGGGAACTCGCGCTGAATCACGGCCGGAGCCTGCACGCAGCATACAGACAAAATATCTCAAAACGTAACATTAAGACGAACAGCCCCGCGCTGGTTCGAGGGGAAACCCCCAAGTTGAACTGCTACAGTCCACGCCTCATTCCAGCCGCCACTGCATGTCCGACACGTTCGAGCACCATACGCCCATGATGGCCCAGTACCTCACGCTCAAGGCGGGGTACCCTGACACGCTGCTGTTCTACCGCATGGGCGACTTCTACGAGGTTTTCTGGCAAGACGCCGAGAAAGCCGCGCGCCTGCTGGACATCACGCTCACGCAGCGCGGCCAGTCGGGTGGGCAGCCGGTCACCATGGCGGGCGTGCCCTTTCATGCACTGGAGAACTACCTGGCCCGTCTGATCAAGATGGGCGAGTCGGTGGCCATTGCCGAGCAGGTGGGCGAAGTCGGCGCCTCCAAGGGCCCGGTGGAGCGCAAGGTGGTGCGCGTCGTCACCCCCGGCACACTGACCGACACCGAGCTGCTGTCCGACAAGGCCGAATCGCTGCTGCTGGCCGTGCACCAGGCGCCGCGCGCGCGCTGTGGCCTGGCCTGGCTCAGCGTGACGCAGGGCCGTGTGTTCCTGGCCGAATGCGCCCACGACGAACTGGGCGCCTGGCTGGCACGCGTGGCGCCCAGCGAGCTGATCTACAGCGCGGGGGTGACCGAGCGTTTCGAGCAGCAGCTCCAGGTGCTGCGCCAGGGAGGCGCCTTCACCTGCCCCATGAGCCCCCGGCCCGACTGGCAGTTCGACAGCGCCCTGGGCGAGCGCAAGCTCCTCGACAACCTGGGCGCCGCCAGCCTGCAAGCCTTTAGCGCCCAAGACCTGGGCGAGGCCCACGCCGCCGCCGCCGGGCTGCTGACCTATGCCGAGCACACACAGGGGCGCACGCTCACGCACGTGCACAGCGTGCAGGTGCAGCGCGGCGATGACCTGATCGACCTGCCCGCCACCACGCGGCGCAACCTGGAGCTGGTCAAGACCCTGCGTGGCGACGATGCGCCCACCCTCTTCTCGCTGCTCGATACCTGCATGACGGGCATGGGCAGCCGCCTGCTCAAGACCTGGCTGCTGGAGCCGCGCCGCGACCGCAGCGAGGCGCGCCAGCGCCTGTCAGCCACCACCGCGCTGCGCGGTGCCGGTGGCGCGGGTGGCGGCAGCGGCCCCTGGATGCAGTTGCGCGGCGAACTCAAGGGCGTGAGCGACGTGGAGCGCATCACCGCCCGCACCGCCCTGCGCCAGGTGCGCCCGCGCGAACTCGTGGGCCTGGGCAAAACGCTACAAAAAGCAGAGCTACTAGCGCTGAATGGACAAGCGCCAGAGCCCTTTTTGGCTCAAATCTTTGGTGACTTGCACCCGCCCGAGGGCTGCACTGCGCTGCTGCAGGCCGCCATTGCGGAGGAACCCGCCGCCCTGGTGCGCGACGGCGGCGTGATCGCCGCGGGCTTTGACACCGAACTGGATGAGCTGCGCGCCATCCAGACCAACTGCGATGCCTTTCTGCTGGAGCTGGAAACCCGCGAGAAGGCGCGCACCGGCATCCCCAACCTGCGCGTGCAGTTCAACAAGGTGCACGGCTTCTATATTGAAGTAACCAGCAGCCACGCGGACAAGGTGCCCGACGACTACCGCCGCCGCCAGACCCTGAAGAACGCCGAGCGCTTCATCACACCCGAACTCAAGGCCTTTGAAGACAAGGCCCTGTCAGCCAACGAGCGCGCCCTCGCCCGCGAAAAATGGCTGTACGAGCAGATCCTGGACCAGCTGCAACCCCATGTGCCCGCCCTCACCCGCCTGGCCCACGCCCTGGCCACGCTGGATGCGCTGTGCACGCTGGCCGAGCGCTCGCTCACGCTGAACTGGTGCGCGCCACAGTTTGTCGATCAGCCCAGCATCGAGATCGAAGGCGGTCGCCACCCTGTAGTCGAAGCCCGCCTGGCCGAGACATCGAGCGGCAGCTTCATCGCCAACCACACGCGGCTGAACGCCAACACGCGCATGCAGGTCATCACCGGCCCCAACATGGGCGGTAAATCGACCTACATGCGCCAGGTGGCGCTGATCGTTCTGCTGGCCAGCATGGGCAGCCACGTGCCCGCCACCAGCTGCCGCCTGGGACCCATCGACGCCATCCACACCCGCATCGGCGCGGCGGACGACCTGGCCAACGCGCAGTCCACCTTCATGCTGGAGATGACCGAGGCCGCGCAAATCCTGCACGCCGCCACGCCGCACAGCCTGGTGCTGATGGACGAGATCGGCCGGGGCACCAGCACCTTTGACGGCCTGGCGCTGGCCAGCGGCATTGCCACCCACCTGCATGACAAGACCCGCGCCTTCACGCTGTTTGCCACGCACTATTTCGAGCTGACCGAGCTGCCCGCCAAGGCGCGCCACGCCGTGAACATGCACGTGAGCGCGACCGAAAGCGGCGCGGACATCGTCTTTCTGCACGAGATCCAGCCCGGCCCCGCCAGCCGCAGCTACGGGATTCAGGTGGCCAAACTGGCGGGCATGCCATCGCCCGTGCTGCACCATGCGCGCCACGCGCTGGTGGCCCTGGAGGAACGTGCGGGCGAAGGCGAAACGCAGGTGGACCTGTTTGCCACGCCCGAAGCCCCTGAGAGCGCCGGGGCCAGCCCGGTGGAGGCCGCGCTGGCCGGCATCAACCCCGATGCCCTGAGCCCGCGCGAGGCGCTGGATGCGCTGTACCAGCTCAAGGCCGCCGCGGCCAAACGCTAGCGCGACAATATGATTCAAATCAGCCTCTGGCGCTTACCCATCAAGCGCTAGAAGCTATCAATTTAAAAGCACCCACGGGCCCCACTAAACTTGTGGGCTTTCCTACGACACCCTGACTCCCATGACGTACTGCGTCGCCATCAAACTCAACGCCGGGCTGGTTTTTCTGTCCGATTCCCGCACCAACGCTGGCCTGGACCAGATCAGCTCGTTTCGCAAGATGATGGTCTATGAAAAGGCGGGCGACCGCTTCATGGTGCTGCTGTCGGCGGGCAATCTGAGCATCTCGCAGTCGGTGCGCGAGATTTTGCAGACCACGCAGATCAAGGACGAGCACGACGGCGAGCCCATCACCATCTGGAACGCCAAGAGCATGTTCGACGCGGCCCGCGTGCTGGGCGCTGCCGTGCGCCACGTGCATGAGCGCGATGGGGCAGCACTCAAGCGCTCGGGTGTCGATTTCAACGTGTCCATGGTGTTTGGCGGGCAGATCCAGGGCGAGGGGATGCGCCTGTTTCAGGTGTATTCGGCGGGCAATTTCATTGAGGCCACGTCTGAGACGCCGTATTTTCAGATTGGCGAATCGAAGTACGGCAAGCCGGTGCTGGACCGCGTGCTGGCGCCCGAGACCCCGTTGGACGAGGCCGCCAAGTGCGCGCTGGTATCGATGGACAGCACGCTCAAGTCCAACCTGTCGGTGGGCCTGCCGCTGGATCTGGTGGTGTATGAGGTAGATCGCTTTGCCACCGACAGGATCGTCTGCATTGACGAGCACAACCCCTACTTCCGCATGTTGCACGACAGCTGGGGGCAAAAGCTGCGCGAGGTGTTCGACAGCATCGAGGACCCAGCCTGGAACGGCGGCTCGACCAATGTGCCGATTCTGGCGAGCCCGGCGCGCAGCAAGCCCCTCAAGAAGATCACCACCCCCCAGGACAAGCTCATCTGACTCCGTGGTGCAGGCGGCCCGGGGTCGCACGGCACCCCCTGCGGCCCCGCCCTCCTCTTTGGCACACTCGCTCATGACACCCATCGTTTTCTCGCATGGCAACAGCTTCCCTGCCAGCACCTACCGGCTGCTGTTCAAACACCTCAAGGCCCGTGGCTTCAAGGTCAGCGCGGTGGAGCGCTACGGGCACGATCCCCGGTATCCGGTGACCAACAACTGGCCCCATCTGGTGCAAAACCTGGCCGACTTCGCCGCCCCGCTGGTGCAGCGCCTGGGCGAGCCGGTTTTTCTGGTGGGCCACTCGCTGGGCGGTTTTCTGAGCGTGATGGCAGCGGCGCGCCATCCGCAGCTGGTGCGCGGCGTGCTGCTGCTGGACTCGCCGCTCCTGAGCGGCTGGAAAGCCAATGCCGTGGGAATGGCCAAGCGCACCCAGGTGGTCGGATCGATCTCGCCCGGCAAGGTCAGCCGGCAGCGGCGCTTCAGCTGGGCCAGCAACGAAGAGGCGCTGGAGCACTTTCGCAAGAAAAAAACCTTTGCACGATGGCACCCCGAAGTGCTCAACGACTACATCACCCATGGCCTGCAGGACGAGGGGGGCAAGCGCGTGCTGGCTTTTGACCGCGCCGTGGAGACCGCCATCTACAACACGCTGCCGCACAACCTGGCGCGCCTGCTGCGCGACCACCCTTTGCAATGCCCCGCAGCCTTCATTGGCGGGCGCGACTCGGACGAAATGAGGCAGGTGGGCATGGCCATGACGCTGCGCATTACCGAGGGCCGCACCATGATGCTGGACGGCAGCCACCTGTTTCCGATGGAGCACCCCCTGGCCACGGCAGCGGCCATCGAGGCATCGCTTTTGAATCTGGCCGCGCTGACAGGGTAGGGCCGGGGCGCCCGCGCTACCCCTCAGGCTCTCAGGACAAACCTGTAAAGAAATCCGCCAGTTGCTGCCCTATACTGGCCGATTGTTACAACGTGATACGGCGAACATGCCCCACGCTGATCTTTGCATGAGCCCTGCGGCACCTTTGGCCGATGCCGCGCTGGCGGCCATGCAGCACCGCGCCGACCCGCTGGCGGACCAGACCCTGGCCGACATCCTGGGCCCCTGGCCGCCGGGCGATGTGCAGGCCGATGCGCCCCAATGGCAGCGGCTGGAAACCCTCAATGCCCTGCTGGCCCAATGGACGGACAACGCCACCCTGGCCCGCTGGCAAGCCAGCCCCGGCCCGGTGTCCGGCGTGCAAGGTCCGGTCACGCCCGCCATGGCCCGCGCGCTGAACCACTATGTGCAAACCGCGCAGCCGTTGCCCGACTGGGCCGACGCGCGCCAGATCGAGCGCGCCGAAAAGCTCTTCATGGAGCATGGCGCGCTGTCGTGCATCCTGCTGTTTTGCGCCAGCCTGCCCGAGTGCTATGTCATCCCTGACCTGTCGGCCGTGCTGCACACCTCGGGCCAGCTGGAGCAGAACGCCGAATACCGCATCCGATCCACCGCGGCGATGATCTTCCCGGTGATGATGCACGGCGGCCTGGCCGCACGCGGGGCGGGCGTGGCGCAGGTGCTCAAGGTGCGGCTCATTCACGCCACCATCCGCAACCTCATCCTGCACGGCAGCCCCGGCGAGGCGCTGGAGAGCCTGCACACCGACCGCAATGGCAGGGTGCCGCCCGCCGCCACCCTGCCCCAGGGCGGGCGCGGGGCGCTGTTCCAGATGCTGTATGCGCGCGGCTGGGACACCGCTGCCCACGGCCTGCCCTGCAACCAGGAAGAGCTGGCCTACACCCTGCTGACCTTTGGTTATGTGTTTTTGCGCAGCCTGCGCCGCCTGGGAATTGGCCTGCGCCCGGCCGACGAGGAGGCCTATCTGCACACCTGGAACGTGGTCGGCCACATCCTGGGCATTGACCGCGCCCTGATGGTGGACACTATGGACCAGGGCCAGGCCCTGATGGCGCAGATGCAGGCCCGTGGCCGCGCCAGCCCCGTCACGCCCGACCCGCGCCTCACGCTGGGCCAGGCGCTGATGGCCACCATGGAGAACGCGCTGCCCTGGGGCATCGTCAAACCCTTTCCCCGCCTCATGACGCGCTACCTCTGCGGCCGCGCCACGGCAACCGACCTGGGCCTCAGCCAGCCCGTGCCGTTGCCGTCGGCCCTGCTGTTTTGGGGCGTGCTGCTACTGGCACGGACGGTGGATGCCGTGGTCCGCCGGTTTCGGCCCCGGTTTTCCATCGTGCGGGCGCTCACCCGCATCCTGGGCTACCACTTCATGAGCCGCGTGCTGATGAACCAGACGCGCCCCTTGCAGCTGCCCACCGGCCTGCTCAATCAAGTGGACGCAGTGGTGGACAGCTGGAGCGACGACCCAAATGCCCCCGCCTGGCTGAACCGGCTGGAAAACCGCCTGACCACGCCCGGCAGCTGGAGCGTGAACCTGGCAAGTCAGGCACAGACCGTGCATACCGCCCCGGCACGGCAGCCCACCTAAGCCCTGCCCCACGCCGATGCACCTGCTTGCCTCTGCCCTCCTGCTGCTGGCCCTGTTGTGGAGCCACGGCAAGCGCATGGCTACCGCCCTGCTGTGCCTGCCGGTGCTGCTGGCCCTGCCGCTGGGCGCGCAAGCGGGCGAGCCGCTGGCGCTGACCGAGCACCAGCCCCTGATGAATGCCTGGGAGGCCATTGCGATCAAGGCCGACCCGAGCTACCAGCTGTCGGTGCAGGACATGCTGGCCCGCCTGGGCGAGTTTGAGGAGCCGCCCCATCGCGGCGGCTCGCTGGGCGTGCACAAGGCGGCCATGTGGCTGCACCTGCCGGTCATCGCGCCCGATGCGCCGCGCACCCCGTGGATGGTCGATGTCGGCTACAGCTCGCTACAGGCCGAGCTCTTCCTGACCAGCGGTGGCCAGCTGCTCCAGCATGTGCGCGCGCGCCAGACAGACCAGACGCGGATGTCCACCCGCACGCCCACGATGGAGTTCGACCCGCAGCCCGGGCAGGTGTACGACATCCTGATCCGGGTACAGGCCACCGGGCCGCTGATCCTGCCCATCACCATCGGTGAAATGCCCCACCAGATGCACGCAGGCCTGCAAGAGCAGATGCTGCAGGGCCTGCTCAATGGGCTGGCGTTGTGCCTGCTGGCGTACAGCCTGATCCAATGGGGCACGCAGCGCGAACGCCTGTTTCTTTTCTACGCGCTGGTGGTGTTGGGCAGCGCAGGCTTTTCGCTGCAGTTCTTTGGTCTTGGCGCACAGTTTCTGTGGCCGGGCAATGCGTGGATGGGGCGGTACGGCGGCTTGCTGGCAGGGCTGACGGCCCTGGCGGGTTCATTCCTATTCCTGGGCCACGTCCTGGCAGACCGACCCCATAGCGCTTACGCCCGCACCATGCGCGTGGGCGCGGCCATCACGGCGGGGGTCATAGTGGGCGTCTTGCTTGGCGGGATCAGCGTGGCCATGGCCATCGCCTTCATGAGCCTGGCCGGCCCCCTGCCCTCCATCATCAGCCTGCCAGCGGCCATTGCGCGGGTGCGCAAGAAAGACCCCGTCGGCACCACCCTGCTGGTGGCCTGGACCTGCTATGCCATCTCCGCAGCCGTCATGGTGGCCCTGGTTCAGGGGCGGGCTCCGGCCAACTTCTGGACGATGCACGCGTTCCAGTTCGGCGCCACGCTGGACATGTTGCTGTTCCTGCGCGTCCTGGGCCTGCGCGCCAACTCCATCCGACAGCAAGCCCAGGAGGCGATGCGCGAGCGTGACATCATGCACGGCCTGGCGTACAGCGACCCCCTCACGGGCCTGAAAAACCGGCGCGGCCTGCAAAACGCCCTGCAAACGGCCCTGACCACCCGAGCACCCCGCAGCCTGGTGGCGGTGTACATGCTGGACTTGGATGGCTTCAAGCCCATCAACGACACCCATGGCCACGATGTGGGCGACGACCTGCTGGTGGCCGTGGCCCACAGGCTGGAGACCAGTGTGCGCCACCACTGCGACGTGGTGGCCCGCCTTGGGGGCGACGAGTTCATCATCATGGCTTGTGGCCTCGAATCCCCCGAGCAGGCCGAGCAGCTGGGCCGCTCGCTGCTGCGGGCTTTTGAGCAACCTTTCACACTGAGCCATCTGCAGCTGCAGGTGGGGCTAACCATTGGCTTTGCCGTGGCACCGATCGACGGGGACGACCCCCAGACGCTGATGCGAATGGCCGACGCGGCCATGTACGATGGAAAGAAAGACGGCAAGCGCACAGTACGCGGCAGCAGCTTCGCTCCCCTGTTGGAGCATTGATCAACCACCATGAGCGCCCGCAGTCATCAGCCTCGCTGGCACACACCGCTCAGGCACTGGGTACTGGCCTGCCTTTGCCTGCTGCTGGCTTGTGCGGCCCAGGCCAGCGCCCCGGCAGCTGATCGCATCCAGTTGCGCGATGAGGTTCCCACGCAAACAGTGTGGTCCGCCGTGCGCATCCTGCCAGACCCCGAACGCGCGCTGACAGTGCAGGACGTGCTGGCCCGCGCGCAGGACTTTGCCGTTCCACTGCGCGACACCGGCACACTGGGCGTGCGCCGCGATGCCGTGTGGGTGCGCGTGCCCCTGACCGTCACGCCCACATCTGACGGCATCTGGGTGCTGGACATTGACTACCCCGTGCTGCAGCGTCTGGATGTCTATCTGACCGCCGATGGCCGTGTGCTGCAGCAGGCATCGCTGGGGAGCCTGCAGCCTTTCACGCAGCGGCCGCTACGCAGCCGTTCGCACGCGTTGCCGTTCTTGATGAAGCCGGGACAAAACTACGAACTGCTGCTGCGCGTGGAAACCAGCGGCGCCATGGTGCTGCCCATCACACTGCAAAAGCCCCCTGCCTGGCACAGCGCAGCGCTGAACGAGCAGCTGCTGCAGGGCAGCCTCATCGGACTAGCGCTGTGCCTGCTGCTTTACAGCCTGGGCCAGTGGTTCAACCTGCGCGAAGTGCTGTTCTTGCAATACGCCCTGCTTATCACCGGCAGCACGCTGTTTTCACTGCACCTTTTTGGCCTGGGAACGCAGTATCTGTGGACTGACAACGCCTGGTTCGAGCTGCACGTAGCAGGCCTGGCCGCCCTCATGGCTACCTGCGGCTCGTTCCTGTTCATTGGCCAGACGCTGATGGGGCAGCAACCCGCCAGCCGTCTGCTGCGCGCCATGCGCTGGGGCGCTGTGCTGTGCGTGGTGCTGGGCTTGCTGTACGCGCTGGACGTACTGAGCACCCGCGTCATCACCGCCATCGTCAGTCTTCTGGGCCTGGTGCCCGCGCTGATGGGCATCCCCGGCGCGCTGCGGCGCGCGCGCGAGGGCGACGATATTGGCATCAGCCTGCTGCTGGCCTGGATGCTCTACTTTGCCGCCACCGCGGTCGTCATCGGCGTCATCCAGGGCCGTGTGCCCGTCAATTTCTGGACTCTGCACTCATTCCAGTTCGGCGCCACGCTGGACATGATGCTCTTCATGCGGGTGCTGGGCCTACGCACACGGGCGCTGCGCCTGGAGGCGCTGGAGGCTACGCGCGAGCGCGACGCCATGCGCTCGCTGGCACACACCGACCCGCTCACCGGACTGCCCAACCGGCGGGGCCTGAGCATTGCCCTGACCACAGCCCTGACGCGCTGCACCCCCGACAAGTTGCTGGCGGTTTATGTGATGGACCTAGACGGCTTCAAGCCCGTAAACGACACGCACGGCCACGACGTGGGTGACGAACTGCTGGTGGCCGTCACACGGCGTCTGCGCGGCCACCTGCGCCAGAGCGACTTGGTAGCACGCCTGGGCGGCGATGAATTCGTCGTGATGGCAGGCCACCTGAGCAGCCTGCAACAAGCGCAGGACCTGGGCCAAAAGCTGCTGGATGCCTTCCACCCGCCCTTCTCGCTGGGCTCTGTTCAGGTCAAGGTGGGGCTGACCATCGGCTACGCGATCGCCCCCGAAGACAGCACCGACGCCATTGGGCTGCTCAAGCTGGCGGATGCCGCCATGTACAACGGCAAGCAAAGTGGCAAGTTCTGCCTGCGGCGCAACACGGGGGACCTGGCGCTGTCCTCGTCCTGAGAGGGTGATCGCACCCTGAGAATGAATGCTATATATTCAATAGCTGTCAGCGCTTTTAAAATAAGCGCCATAGCCGTTTTTCAATAAGTTGCCGGTCTACTTCACCTTAGCGGCAGCACCGGTACGCCAGCCCCACGGAAACGGAATATCCGGTGGGCTCCACCGTCAGCGGGCTGCGCCGTGCCTCGCCCTGGAGTTGTGAGACACGCGCCGCCCCCAAAACAACCCAATGGCGGTTGAGGGCGGTCATGACATCCACACCCGCATCCACGCTGTAAATGCCCGCGCCTGGCGCGAACGCGGATAGCGCGCTATGGGAGTTGCTGGCCGGCACGCCGAAGTGGCCGCGCAGGTAGGTGCGATCGCCAAAGTGCGCCCCGACGCCGAAGCTCACCCGGGTCTGGGGAGTGACGGGCCAGGCGTAGCCCAGGTTGCCAGACAGTTGCGCGCCGCCCTTACGCCCCAGAATGTCCTGCGACAGCCCCGCCCCCACCGACCAGCGGCGCGTGAGGGCATAGCCCGCGCTCACCCGCGCGCGCAACGTGGAGCGCACCGACGGCAGCCCCACGAGGATGGGCGCCTCCGAGCCATCGCGGCCCCTGTCGATGCGCAGGGAGGCGCTGAGATTAAAGCGCTCGCCCTGCGTCAGCGTGGCGCTGGCACCCGCGGTCCTCGGCCCCAGCCCGTGCCCCATGAGAGCACTGCCCCGCGAGGTGCTGAGCCGAAAGCGCCCGTACTCGATCGCCCAGGCGGGCCGCAGCCCGTACTTGCGATCGTCGCCGCCCGCATAGTCCGGGCTGCTGCTGGCAATGGCTCCCAGCACGTAGTTGAAGGAAGGCTTTGCGGCCAGTTGCTCCTCGGCCCCATCCTCGGTGGGCGGTGCATCTTCGGCCCGTGCAGCAGGCCAGGCACACAGCACCGCCAGCGCCATGGCGCACAAGTTCGGCACGTTGGCGGGACACTCAGGATGGCTCATGGCTAGCTTCTCACTCCGCCCACTGCACCCAGCCCGTCCAGGCCGTCACCAGCACGATGACGCCGAACACGATGCGGTAGTACGCAAACGGCACAAAGCTGTGGCTGCTGATGTAGCGCAGCAGCCAGCGCACACACAGCCACGCGCTGAGGAACGAAAACACCAGGCCGGTGGCAAACATCGGGATGTCTGCTACCGACAGCAGTGCGCGCTCCTTGTACAGGCTGTAGGCACCCGCGCCGATCAACGTGGGAATGGCCAGGAAAAACGAGAAATCGGTGGCTGCCTTGCGCGACAGCCCCAGCAACATGCCGCCGATGATGGTGGAGCCGCTGCGGCTGGTGCCGGGCACCATGGCCAGGCACTGCACCAGGCCCACCTTGAGGGCATCGAGCGGCGTCATGTCGTCCACCGACTGGATGCGGGTGGCCGTGGGCGAGCGGCGCTCGGCCCACAGGATGATGAAGCCCCCGACGATGAAGGTGCTGGCCACCACGGTCGGCGTGAACAGGTGCGCCTTGATGGCCTTGCCCAGGAGCAGGCCCAACAACACGGCAGGAACGAAGCCAATGCACACGTTGAGCGCGAATCGCTGCGCCTGCCGCTCTGTGGGCAGGGCGACCAGGGTGGCGCGGATTTTTTGCCAATAGACCAGGATGACGGCAAAGATGGCGCCGGTCTGGATGGCGATCTCGAACACCTTGGCCTTGGTGTCGGTAAAGCCCAGCAGCGCGCCCGCCAGGATCAGGTGCCCGGTGGAGGAGATGGGCAGGAACTCGGTCAGGCCCTCAACCACCCCCATGATGGCGGCCTTGACCAGCAGTACAACGTCCACACTCACTCCTTCAGATCATTCACGTCCAATGAAGGCACCGCTGAACAAGCCCCTCGCGTGCCGCGCATCCCTGGTGCGAAAGGTCTGCGACACTGCAACCGTCCCCAACCAGGGTGCACGCCATCGCGGAGATTGATTCAGCGTTGCCTTGGAGCAAAAAGTGGCCCCAGCGCTTATTCTACAAGCGCAAGCAGCTATAAAAAAAGGAGTTCCACGGATTCACTGCACAACCTGCCATGGGGCCTGCCAGCCGCCGCCCAGGGCCTGCACCAGCGTCACCACGGCCAGTTGCCGGTTCACCTGCAGCTGCAGCAGCGCCCGTTGGGCCGACAGGGCTGCAGCCTGGGCCGTCACCACCTCGGTATAGCCCACCTGGCCCTCGCGGTAGCGGTTGAGCAGTTGCTGCGCCGTGCGCTCGGCGGCGGCCACGGCCTCGCGGCGCAGGGGCTCCTGCTGCTGCTGCGTTCGCAGCACGGTGAGCTGGTCTTCCACACCCTGGAAGGCCGTGAGCACGGTCTGGCGGTAGGTGGCCACGCGCGCGCTGTGCGCTGCCTCGGCCTGCTCCACGCGCGCGGCGGTGGCCCCAGCGTCGAACACGGTCTGCGCCACCGACAGGCCCAGCGACCACACCAGGCTGGACGCCTTGAACAGGTCCGCCACGCTGCCGCCGCCCGTGCCCAGCGACCCGCCCAGGCTCAGGCTGGGGAAATACGCCGCACGCTGGATGCCAATCTGTGCGTTGGCCGCCGCCACCGCGCGCTCCGCCGCCGCAATGTCGGGCCGGCGCTGCAGCAGATCCGAGGGCACGCCCAGCGGCACCTGGGGCACCTCGGCCGCCCAGGACGCGCGTTCCAGAGTGAAGTCAGCCGGAGCCCGGCCAGTCAGCACCGCCAGCGTGTGCTCGTAACGCGCGCGGTTCTGGCGCACGGTGGCCAGATCGGCCCGCGCATTGGCCAGCTGGGTCTGCGCCTGCAACACGTCGGTCTGCGCCACCACGCCCGCGTTGTAGCGGTTGCGGGCGATCTGCAGGCTGCGCTCATAGCCTTCCACCGTGGCCTGGAGCAGATCGATCTCGGCATCGGCCTCACGCAGCTGGAAGTAGGCCGATGCCAGGGCGCCCACGGCCGACAGGCGGGCCGAAGCCAGATCGGCCTCGCTGGCCTGCGCGCTGGCCTCGGCGCTGCCCACGCTGCTTTGCAGCCGCCCCCAGAGGTCGGGCGCCCAGTCCACACTCAGCGATGCCTGGGTGTTCAGGCCCGAGCGGCTGGCGCCCTCGCCACCGGTGCGGGTGGCACCGCCCGACAGGCTCACCGACGGCAGCAGCCCCGCGCGCTGCTGGCGCACCACGGCCTGCGCCTGGGCGTACGCGGCCACGGCGGCCGCAATGTTCTGGTTGGACAGCTGCACCTGCTCGGCCAGGTGGTTCAGCTCGGCGTCGCCAAACAGCTCCCACCAGGGGCCCCGGTCCAGCGCGTCGGCAGGGGCGGCGGGGGCCCAGGTCGCGCCCGCTTCCTTGAAGGCGGCGGGCACCGGCAGATCGGGCTGCTGGTAGGCGGGGGTGACGGCGCAGGCGCCCAGCAGCGCCGTCGCCAGGCCCAGGCACGCCCAGCGGGCGGCGCGGGCAGAAAGGGTGGGCAGGTTCAGAGGATGGGTCATGGAGCGCGGGTCAGAAGGCTTCGCCGGGCGCTGCGGCGCGGCTCAGGTGTTGTTCATTGGGCGCGGGCGTGCGCAGCTTGTCGAGCAGCACATAGACCACCGGGGTCGTCAGCAGCGTGAGCAGTTGGCTGGCCACCAGCCCGCCCATGATGGCCACGCCCAGCGGTTGGCGCAGCTCGGACCCCTGACCGAAGCCGATGGCCAGCGGCAGCGCGCCCAGGGCCGCCGCCATGGTGGTCATGAGGATGGGGCGAAAGCGCAGCAGGCAGGCCTCGCGCACGGCGTCCAGCGCAGAGAGCCCCCGCGCGCGCTCGGCCTCCAGCGCAAAGTCGATGATCATGATGGCGTTCTTCTTCACGATGCCGATGAGCAGGAACACGCCGATCAGCGCGATGATGGTGAACTGCATGTCGAACAGGAGCAGCGCCAGCACGGCGCCCACACCCGCCGACGGCAGGGTGGTGAGCACGGTGATGGGATGGATCAGGCTTTCATAGAGCACGCCCAGCACGATGTAGATCACCACGATGGCCGCACTGATCAGGAACGCCTGCTGCCCCTGCGACTGCTGGGCGCTCAGCGCGGTGCCCTGAAAGCTGCCGCGCACGTTGGTGGGCATGGCGATGTCGGCCTCGGCCTGCGCGATCACGTCGCGCGCCTGCGCCAGGGAGGTGCCGGGGTCGATGTTGAACGAAATGGTGGTGGCCAGCTCCCCGTCCTGGTGGTTGATAGAGGTGGGCGACGCCCGCTCCACCACCCGGGCGATGGCACTCAGCGGCACCATGGTGGACGGCGCCGTGCTGAGCACCTGGCCCGTGGAGGCGCCGCGCTGGCCGGGGTTGGCTGCCTCCCGCGTAGCACCGCCAGGGTTGGCAGCCACGTAGATGTCCTGAAGTGCAGGTGGGCCCTGTGCAAACTCAGGCGCCCATTCCATGATGACGGCGTATTGGTTGAGCTCGCCATAGATCGTGGCCACCGACCGCTGCCCAAAGGCGTTGTACAGGGCATTGTTCACTGCGGTCGTGCTGACCCCCAGCCGCGAGGCGCTGGCGCGGTCCACCTCCACATAGGTTTCCATGCCGTTCTCGGACTGGTCGGTGTCCACGTCCTGCAGCAGGGGCTCATCCTTGAGGCGGTCGGCCAGCCGGGTGGCCCACTGTTTGAGGTCGGCCAGGTTGTCGCTCTTGAGCGTGTACTGGTAGGTGGAGTTGCTGGAGCGCCCCCCCATGCGCAGGTCCTGCACCGGGTTCAGGAAGACGCGCAGGCCGGTGATCTGGTTGAGCTGCGGGCGCAGGCGGGCGATGACGGCGGGCGTGCCGTCGGTGCGCTGCTTCAGGGGCTTGAGGTTGACGAACATGAACCCGCCCCCCGCCCGGCTACCGCCCGAAAAGCCCACCACGGTATCCACTGCCGGGTCCTTGCGGATGATCTCCACGGCCTGGCGCAGCTTGCGCGCCAGCGCGTCGGACGAAATGCTCTGGTCGGCACGCATGCCGGCAGCGAGCTGGCCGTTGTCCTGCTCGGGAAAATAGCCCTTGGGTATTTTGGCGAACAAGTACACGTTGAGGCCGATCACTGCCAGCAGGATCAGCACCACCAGCGCCTTGCTGGCCAGGGCCCAGTCCAGGCTGCGCTCATATCCCCGCAGCACGCGCTGGTAGCCCCCCTCGGCCCAGCGCGCCAGCCGCGATGGTGGCTTGTCGCGCACAGGATCGTGCGCGCGCAGCAGCCAGGCGCACATCATGGGCGTGGTGGTGAGCGAGATCACCAGCGAGATCATCACCGCCGCTGACAGCGTGACCGCGAACTCGCGAAACAGCCGCCCCACTTGCCCGTCCATGAACAACAGCGGAATGAACACCGCCACCAGCGACAGACTGATCGACAGCACCGTGAAACCCACCTCGCGCGCGCCCTGCAGCGCCGCCTGCAGGCGGTCCATGCCGGCCTCGATGTGGCGCATGGTGTTCTCCAGCACCACGATGGCATCGTCCACCACGAAGCCCGTGGCCACCGTGAGCGCCATGAGGCTCAGGTTGTTCAGGCTGAAGCCCAGCAAATGCATGACACCAAAGGTGCCCAGCAAGGACACCACCGTGGCTACCGCCGGGATGGCCGTGGCGCGGGCCTTGCGCAGGAACAGTCCCACCACCAGCACCACCAGCGCGATGGACACCATCAACGTCAACTCGATCTCGCGCAGCGAGGAGCGGATGGAGTTGGTGCTGTCCGACGCCACCGCCACCTGGATGTCCTGCGGTAGCTGCGCCTGCAACTCTGGCAGCAGGGCACGTACGGCATCCACCGTTTCGATGATGTTGGCCCCCGGCTGGCGCGTAACCAGCACGATGATGGCGGGGTCGCCATTGAACAAGCCCACCGTACGGCGGTTCTCCACGCCGTCCAGCACCCGCGCCACGTCGCCCAGCCGCACGGCGGCATTGTTGCGCCAGGCCACGATCAGCGATTCGTATTCCGCTGCCTTGCGCGCAGGCGACGGAGTGTAGATCTGCAGGCGGCGGCCATCACCCTCGATGGCGCCCTTGGGCCGGTTGGCGTTGGACGCCTGGATGGCGGCGCGTACGTCCTCGGTGCTGATGCCATAGCGGTTGAGCGCAAAGGGCAGCAGCTCCACCCGCACGGCGGGCAGCGAGCCGCCGCCAATCTCCACCTCACCCACACCGTCCACCTGCGACAGGCGCTGGCTGACCACGTTGGAGACCGCGTCATAGATCTCGCCCGGCGTGCGCGTCTTGGACGTCAGCGCCAGAATGATCACCGGCGACGCCGCCGAGTTGCGTTTGCGGTAGGTGGGGTTGCTGCGCAAGGTGGCGGGCAAATCGGCGCGCGCGGCGTTGATGGCGGCCTGCACCTCGCGCGCGGCGGCGTCGATGTCGCGGTTCAGGTCAAACTGCAGACTGACCCGGGCCGAGCCGCTAGAGCTGGACGAAGTCATTTCATTGACCCCGGCGATCACGCCCAGGCGCCGCTCCAGCGGCGTGGCCACGCTGCTGGCCATGGTCTCAGGGCTGGCGCCCGACAGGCTGGCCGACACCGAAATCGCCGGATAGTCCACCTGCGGCAACGGTGACACCGGCAGCACGAAGAACGCCGCGATGCCCGCCAACGCAAGGCCGATGGTCAGCAGTACCGTGGCCACGGGCCGCTCGACGAAGGGACGCGAGAGATTCACGCCACCTCCCCCGCCTGGAGGGGCGCGGCAGCCGTGCCCCGGCCGGTGAAACGGCGGCCCATGCGGTCAAAGGCCAGGTAAATCACCGGCGTGGTGAACAGCGTGAGCATCTGGCTCACCACAAGCCCGCCAAAGATGGCCAGCCCCAACGGGCGGCGCAGCTCGGCGCCCTCACCCCAGCCCAGCATCAGAGGCAGCGCCGCGAACAGCGCCGCCAACGTGGTCATGAGGATAGGGCGAAAGCGCAGCAGGGCCGCCTGGTGGATGGCCTCATCCGGTGATTTGCCCTGGTGCCGCTCGGCGTCGATCGCGAAGTCGATCATCATGATCGCGTTCTTCTTGACGATGCCGATCAGGAGAATGATGCCGATGATGCCAATCACGCCCAAGTCATTGCCCGTGACCATGAGCGCCAGCAGCGCCCCCACGCCCGCCGATGGCAGGGTGGACAAAATGGTGACGGGATGGATGTAACTCTCGTACAACACTCCCAGCACGATGTACACGCACACCATGGCCGCCAGGATGAGCCACAGCTGGCTGGACAGCGACTTTTCGTACGCTCCCGCGGCACCCAGGAACTCCAGCGACAGCCCGGCAGGCATCCCGATATCCTTGGCGGCCGCACGAATCGCATCCACAGCCGCGCCCAGTGACACACCCGGCGCTTTGTCGAAGCCCAGCGTGGCCGCAGGGTACTGTGCCACGCGCGTAACCTGCAGCGGCGCGGGTTGTTCGCGGATGGTGGCCACGGCCGCTAGCGGCGTGGGCGCGCCCGAGCCCGTGCGCAGCTGCAGCGTGCCCAGGGCCTCGGGCGTGTTGAGCTGGTCCTGCTGCGCCTCCAGGATCACGCGGTACTGATTGGTCTCGGTGAAGATGGTGGAGACGATGCGCTGGCCGAAGGCGCTGTACAGCGTGTCGTCCACGCTGCTGGCCGTGACCGACAGGCGCGAGGCCGTGTTGCGGTCGATATCCACGTAGGCCGACAGGCCCTGCGCACCCGCGTCGGTGGTGGCGTTGCGCACCCTGGTTTCGGTGCGCAGGCGCTCCACCAGTTTGCGCGTCCATTCGTTGACCTGGGCGGCATCCACGCCGCCGATGGAAACGCGGTATTCCGTCGGACCCGTTTCGGCGTCGATGGTCAGGTCCTGCGTGGGCTGCAGGTACAGCGTGACGCCCGCCACCGACTGCACGCGCTCCTGCAGGCGCTGCATGATGGCCTCCTGCCCGTCGCGCGCGGGCTGGAGGTTGATCAGCATGCGCCCTGCGTTCAGCATGGTGTTGTTGGCCGCGTCCACGCCCACGAAGGAGCTGAGCGACTGCACGTCCGGATCCTGCAGGATGGCGCGCGCGGCCGCCAGCTGCAGCTCGCTCATGCGGGCGTACGAGACATCCTGCGATGCCTCGATGCGCGCCTGCAGCTGGCCCGTGTCCTGCGTAGGGAACAGGCCCTTCGGGATCACCACATACAGCAGCGCCGTCAGCACCAGCGTGAGCACCGCCACCACCAGCGTGGCGCCCTGGTGGCGCAGCACCCACTGCAGCCAGCGGTCGTAGCCCGCGATCACGCGCTCGAAGCCTTGGTTGATGCGGCCCGCAACGCCGCCCGGTCCACCCTGGGGTTCGGCGCGCAACCAGCGCGCAGCCATCATGGGCACCAGCGTGAGCGAGACCACCGCCGAGATCAGGATGGTGATGGCCAGCGTCACCGCGAACTCGCGGAACAACCGCCCCACCACATCGCTCATGAACAACAGCGGAATCAGCACCGCGATGAGCGAGACCGTGAGCGAAATGATGGTGAAACCGATCTGCGTGGCGCCCTTGAGCGCGGCCTGGAACGGCGGCTCGCCCTCCTCCAGGTACCGCGCTATGTTCTCGATCATCACGATCGCATCGTCCACCACGAAGCCTGTGGCAATGGTCAGCGCCATCAGGCTCAGGTTGTTGAGGCTGTAGCCCAGCAGGTACATCACGCCGCAGGTGCCGATGAGCGAGATGGGCACGGCCAGGCTGGCAATCACCGTGGCGCGCAGGCTGTGCAAAAAGAAAAAGATCACCAGCACCACCATCAACACCGCCAGCACCAGCTCCATCTCCACATGGTGCACGGACGCGCGGATGCCCGTGGTGCGGTCGGACAGCACCTGCACCTTGAGCGATGCGGGCAAGCCCGCCTGCAGCTCGGGCAGCAGTTTCTTGATGCTGTCCACCGTGGCGATCACGTTGGCACCCGGCTGGCGCTGCACGTTCAGGATGATGGCCGGAGTGAGTGTGGCGCCGCTGCTCCCCGCCTCGCTCGATGATTCACTGCGGCCTGAAGGGGCTTCCCCCCCCGCCCAGGCGCCCAGCCGGTTGTTCTCGGCGCTGTCCACCACGCGCGCCACTTCCAGCATGCGCACGGGGGCGCCGTTGCGCCAGGACACGATGAGGTTCTTGTAGTCCTCCACCGTCAGCAGCTGGTCGTTGGCGTTGATGGTGTAGGAGCGCTGCGGCCCGTCGAAGCTGCCCTTGGCGCTGTTGGCATTGGCGGCGGTGATGGCGGTGCGCAAGGTGTCCAGCCCGATGCCGTAGGACGCCAGCGCCTTGGTGTCGGCCTGGATACGCACGGCCGGGCGCTGCCCGCCCGCCAGCGATACCAGCCCCACACCCGCCACCTGGCTGATCTTCTGCGCCAGCCGGGTATTGACCAGGTTCTGCACCTCGGTCAGCGGTAGCGTGTCGGAGCTGATGGCCAGGGTGAGCACGGGCGCGTCAGCCGGGTTCACCTTGGCGTACACCGGCGGCGCGGGCAGATCGGCAGGCAGCAGCGAGTTGCCCGCGTTGATGGCGGCCTGCACCTCCTGCTCGGCCACGTCCAGCGCCAGGCCCAGGCCAAATTGCAGGGTAATGATGGACACGCCGGACGCACTGGTGGATGCCATGCGCTCCAGCCCTGACATCTGGCCGAACTGGCGCTCCAACGGCGCACTTACCGTGCGGCTCATCACCTCGGGGCTGGCGCCAGGGTACAGGGTCTGCACCTGGATGGTGGGGTAGTCCACCTCGGGCAGGGCCGACAGCGGCAGAAAGCGGAAACCCACCAGCCCGGCCAGCACGATGGCGACCATCAGCAGCGCGGTGGCCACGGGCCTTTCGATGAA
>DAIQRN010000152.1:0-6189 GCA_036786185.1 Acidovorax sp.
CCGCCAGCGGCGTGCCTTGCGTGCACCTGATGGAAATGACCTCGGCGCCCGGCGTCTTCTGCGTGGGGTTTTCCCAGCAAGACGCGGGCCACGACATGACCGCCCACCTGCTGTCGCGCGGCTACAGGAACGTGGCTTTTGTGGCCGCCCAGCTGGACCCGCGCACGATGCAGCGCGCCGAGGGTTACCGCCGCTGCCTGCGCGCCGCGGGCCGCTACGACCCGCGGCTGGAGCTGCTCAGCCCGCAGCCCTCGTCCATGCGCCTGGGGGGCGAGTTGCTGCAGGAGCTATTGCGCACCCGGCCGGACGTGGATGCGGTTTTTTTCTGCAACGACGACCTGGCCCAGGGCGGCCTGCTGGCCGCGCAGCGCCTGGGCATTGCCGTGCCCGGCCAGATCGCCATGGCTGGCTTCAATGACCTGGCGGGCAGCGACCAGATGCCCCCGCCGCTGACCACCGTGCGCACGCCCCGCGCGGCCATGGGCGAGGCCGGTGCACGCATGCTACTTACGCTGATGCGCGGCGACGCGCCCGAGCGCAATTCGGTGGACCTGGGGTTTGAGTTGACGGTGCGCGAGAGCACGTGAAGTAACCCCCTGAGCCGCTACGCGTCTTCCCCCAAGGGGGACGCCACCCGTGGCCTGGCAAAGCCAGTTCCACGGTGGCACTCGCGATGGCGCCGTGTCCGCTTCAGAAGCTGTGGGAAGCGCGGGCCCGATCAGACTTGCGCCAGGGCCCGACTGGACGAGGACGCCTTCATCTCCTTGCGCAGCGCCACCGCGTCGCGCGCCTGCGCCGGGGCCGACGCGTCGATGCGAAACACCTGCACCGTTTCGGTGACAGACCGTGCCTGCGCGTCAAGCTGCAGGGCCGAGGCCGCGTTTTGCTCCACCAACGCGGCGTTCTGCTGGGTGATGGTGTCCAGTTGCGCCACGGCCGCGTTGACCTGCGATATGCCGCTGAGCTGCTCGTTCGATGCGCTGTGGATCTCGCCGATCAGCGTGCCCACGCGGCGCACCAGCTCCAGCGACTCGTTCATGGTCTTTTGCGCGGCGCCCGTCCGCTCGTGGCCCTCGCTGACCTTGTTGGCGGAGTCATTGATGAGCTGGCGGATTTCCTTGGCGGCCGACTGCGTGCGGTGCGACAGGTTGCGCACCTCCGACGCCACCACGGCAAAGCCGCGCCCCTGCTCGCCCGCGCGCGCCGCCTCCACGGCCGCATTCAGCGCCAGCAGATTGGTCTGGAACGCAATCCAGTCAATGAGCTGCGTGATCTCGCTGATGCGGCCCGACGCCGTCTCGATCTGCTGCATGGTGCTGGCCACGCTGTCCACGGCCGCGCTGCTGCGCTCGGTGACCTGCGTGGCCTGCGTGGCCAGATCGCTGGCCTGACGGGCGGACTCGGCCGTCTGCTTGACGGTGCCGGTGATTTCTTCCATGGACGCGGCCGTCTGCTCCAGGTTGCTGGCCTGCGCCTCGGTACGGGACGACAGGTCCTGGTTGCCCTGCGCGATCTCGCGGGTGGAGACCTGCATGTGCTCGCTCTCCTGGCGCGCGTCGCGCACGATGGACAGCAGATTCACGTTGAGCTGCGCCAGCGCCTTTTGCAGCTGCCCCACGGTGTCGTTGCGGGACGCGGTGATCTTCTGTGTCAGGTCGCCCGCCGCCATGCGGTTGGCCCACTGCAGCATTTCCAAGAGCGGGGCCACGGTCGCCCGGTGCAGAAAGGCCGCCATGACCACGGCAACCAAAGCCACGGCCAGCCAGGCCACGGCCGAGCCCAGCGTCATGGTGTGCCCGCCCAGCGTGGCGGCCCCCCACGACAGCAGCACCAGCAGCAGGGTGCACAGGCTGATCTTGCCCAGGGGACCGGGGCGCAGGGCCGCCACGGTGCGGCCCCATAGCGTGTTCTTGACCAGTTGCGCCTGCCGCAGCGTGTGCACCAGCTGGCCCGCCTCCTTTTCGGCCCGCATGGTGCCGTAGAGCTGCTCCGCCGCCTGGATCTGCTCGCGCGACGCCTCGGTGCGCACCGACATGTAGCCGGTGGGCTGCTCGCCCTGCATCAGGGGCGTGACGTTGGCCATCACCCAATAGAAGCTGCCGTCCTTGCGCCGGTTCTTGACCGGTGCCGACCAAGGGATGCCCTGGGCGATGGTGTCCCACATGTCGCGGTAGGCCTCCTCGGGCATGTCGGGGTGACGCACGATGTTGTGCGGCTGGCCCAGAAGCTCTTCCTTCTCGTACCCGCTGACCTCGATGAACATCGGGTTGCAGTACAGGATGCGGCCCTTGAGATCGGTGGTGGACACCAGGGTCTCGCCCTTGGGGAACAGGTATTCCTGCGTGCTGACCGGAAGATTGACGCGCATGGAGAGCCCTTTCTTCGCGAAGCCCCACGCTGGTGCGCAGCGGGCCCCGCAGTTTCAGAAAAACGTTCCCGGCATGTTACGACGCCGTTGCAATTTCGAACACTATGGCATGCGCGCCCCAAGGTCCCCCCGGCTTGGTGCGACGCACCCGTTGCGTGGCGCCTACACGCATCGCTTCACTATTGATAGCTGCTTGCGCTTATCCAGAAAGCGCCAGAGGCCGATTTCATTCAAAACCTGGCCGCCCGTCCACCGGCTCTGTCAGTGGCTTGAACGGTCTCCATGCTGCAGCTGCCAGGCTTTCTCAAGCTCCCCCGCCGTGCACCGCGCCCCACATCCGTGCAACCCCACTGGCACAGCCATTGCTTGATTGAGGCCGGGGCGCTGCAAAGCCCCGCCAGGAATGTACGGACCAACGATCGACGGAGTCACGATGAAGAAGCTCAAGCTGGTGATGGTAGGCAATGGCATGGCCGGGGTGCGCACCCTGGAGGAGCTGCTCAAGATCGCCCCCGATCTGTATGACATCACGGTCTTCGGCGCAGAGCCGCACCCCAACTACAACCGCATCCTGCTGTCGCCCGTGCTGGCCGGCGAGCAGACCATTGACGAGATCATCCTCAACGACTGGTCCTGGTATGCCGACCACCACATCACCTTGCACACCGGCTTTACCGTGACCGACGTGGACCGCGTGCACCGCGTGGTCAGCGCCACCAGCCAGAACGGCGACGTGATCACCGCCGAATACGACCGCCTGATCCTCGCGACGGGCTCCAACCCTTTCATCCTGCCCCTGCCCGGCAAGGATCTGGCGGGTGTGCTGGCCTACCGCGACATCGCGGACACGCAGGCCATGATCGACGCCGCCGCCACCTACCGACACGCCGTGGTTATCGGCGGCGGCCTGCTGGGGCTGGAGGCGGCCAACGGCCTGATGAAACGCGGCATGCAGGTGACCGTGGTGCATGTGGGCGACTGGCTGATGGAGCGCCAGCTGGACGACGTGGCGGGCAGGATGCTGCAGAAGTCGCTGGCCGAGCGCGGCATGCAGTTCCTCATGGGCGCGCAGACGCAGGAGCTGGTGGGCAACACCGAAGGCCGCGTGGCCAGCGTGAAATTCAAGGACGGCACCGAGGTGCCCGCCGACCTGGTGGTGATGGCCGTGGGCATCCGCCCCAACACCGCCCTGGCCGAGAAGATGCGCCTGCACGTGAACCGCGGCATCGTCGTCAGCGACACGCTGCAGACCACCACCGACGCCCGCATCTACGCCGTGGGCGAATGCGCCGCGCACCGGGGCATTGCCTACGGGCTGGTGGCGCCGCTGTTCGAGCAGGGCAAGGTCCTGGCCAACCACCTGGCGGAGTTCGGCATCGGCCGCTACCAGGGCTCGCTGACCTCGACCAAGCTCAAGGTCACGGGCATCGACCTGTTTTCCGCCGGCAACTTCCAGGGCGGGGAGGACACCGAGGAGATCGTGCTGAGCGACCCGTATGCCGACGGGGGCGGCGTGTACAAGAAGCTGGTCATCAAGGACGACAAGCTGGTGGGCGCCTGCCTGTACGGCGACACCGTGGACGGCAGCTGGTACTTCAAGCTACTGCGCGACGGCCGCAGCGTGAGCGACATCCGCGACAAGCTGATGTTCGGTGAATCGCACCTGGGTGACACCGGCCACCAGGGCCAGAGCAAGGCCGCCGCCATGGCCGACAGCGACGAGGTCTGCGGCTGCAACGGGGTGACCAAGGGCGCCATCTGCAAGGCCATCAAGGACAAGGGCCTGTTCACGCTGGATGAAGTGCGCAAGCACACCAAGGCCAGCGCATCGTGCGGCTCGTGCACGGGCCTGGTGGAGCAGATCATCATGTTCACCGCGGGCGGCGACTACAGCGCCACGCCCAAGACCAAGGCGATTTGCGGCTGCACCGACCACGGCCACCAGGCCGTGCGCGACGCCATCCGCGCCCACAAGCTGCTGAGCATCACCGACGTCTTCCACTTCATGGAGTGGAAAACCGCCAGCGGCTGCGCCACCTGCCGCCCGGCGGTCAACTACTACCTCATCAGCACCTGGCCCAAGGACGCGCGGGACGACCCGCAAAGCCGCGCCATCAATGAGCGCAGCCACGCCAACATCCAGAAAGACGGCACCTACAGCGTCATCCCGCGCATGTGGGGCGGCGAAACCACGGCCGACGAGCTGCGCCGCATTGCCGACGTGGTGGACAAATACCAGATCCCCACCGTCAAGGTCACGGGTGGCCAGCGCATCGACCTGCTGGGCGTGAAGAAGGAAGACCTGGTCAACGTCTGGAAGGACATCGGCATGCCCAGCGGCCACGCCTACGCCAAGGCGCTGCGCACCGTGAAGACCTGCGTGGGCAGCGAGTGGTGCCGCATGGGCACGCAAGACAGCACGCAGATGGGCAAGGACCTGGAGCGCGCCATGTGGCGCATGTACGCGCCGCACAAGGTCAAGTTTGCGGTGAGCGGCTGCCCGCGCAACTGCGCCGAGGCGGGCATCAAGGACGTGGGCATCATCGGCGTGGACAGCGGCTGGGAGATGTACGTGGCGGGCAACGGCGGCATCAAGACCGAGGTGGCGCATTTCTTCACCAAGCTCAAAACCGCCGAGGAAGTGCTGGAGTACACCGGCGCATTCTGCGAGCTGTACCGCCAGGAAGGCTGGTACCTGGAGCGTACCGTGCACTACGTGAGCCGCGTGGGCCTGGACTATGTGAAGAAGCGCATCCTCGAAGACCACGAAGGCCGCCAGGCGCTGTGGGAGCAGCTGCAGTTTGCGCTGGACGGCGAGCCCGACCCCTGGTTTGACTTTGACAAGGCGCGCGTGGACCAGCGCCAGTTCATCCCCATCGCTGCCGCCTGAAAATTTAGACAAAACAAGGCTTCAGCGCTTGATGGACAAGCGCCAGCAGCTACCAAAGGAATAGCAATGAATGACTGGAAACTGATCTGCCGCGTGGACGACATCCCCGTGCTGGGCTCGCGCCGCGTGGCCCGGCCCCAGGGCCTGGACGTGGCCGTGTTCCGCAACGATGCGGGCGACGTGTTTGCGCTGCTGGACCGCTGCCCGCACAAGGGCGGGCCGCTGAGCCAGGGCATCGTGTTTGGCACACAGGTGGCCTGCCCCATGCACAACTGGACCATCGGGCTGTGCGACGGACAGGCCTCGGCGCCCGATGAAGGCTGCACGCCGAAGTTTGCGGTGAAGGTGGAGGATGGGGCGGTGTACCTGGATGCGGGGGAATTGGCGACGGTGGCGACTGATTTGACGCGGCCGATTGCGGGGCCTGCGCGCAGGGCTGTTAGGGTTTGAGCATGTCTGGCGTCTCGCCCTTTTTTGACTTCCTGCCTGCACGGAGGGCGGAGGCCGGGATGTCGCCCCGGCGGGCGAGTCCCTTTCTTTCGCGTCGCCGAAAGAAAGGGACCAAAGAAAGGGCGACCCTGCTGTGCGCGTCCCTCCGCTACGCTGCGGGCAACCTGCGATGCTCGGTCAGGGGGTGCGCCGCAGAACTCACTGCGCGCTGCGCGCTCCGTTCAAACAACTGCGGCAAGTCAGTGCACGAAGTGCGTGTGTCCTTCGGCACACGCACCCACCCCCTGCCCTGCGCTTCTCGGCACGCACAGAAGGGAACCCAGCGAACATCCATTCGGGCCATCGCGTTGCTCGGCCCAGTCTGCGCAGCGCGTGGCGCTTGCGCCAGCGAGGTGGGACCGAGCGAAGCAATGGCCCGTGTGGCTGTTCGGCTGTCCACCCCCCTGCTGGCTGCGCCTGCGGCGGGGTGGTTGCGGGGTGG
>DAIQRN010000153.1:0-6173 GCA_036786185.1 Acidovorax sp.
CAGCGTGGCCTGGGCATCGCTCTGGTAACCCAGGCGGCCCATGCGCAGCGAGGTGGCGTGCGGCAGGTACAGCGCGCCACCGCCCTCCAGCTGCTGCAGGCGGTGCTCGCGCCCCTGCACGAAACACGGGCACAGCGCGGGCGACGCGCCAAACAGGTACAGCAGCACAAAGGCATGGCGACGGAAGTTGCGGATGAGCGCAAAGTACTGCTCGCTGGTCACGCCCGGCAGCGACCAGTTGTAGTGGATGCCCGAGATGGTCTGCATGCGCCGCCCGTAGCGATGGCCCAGGCCCATGCGGTAGATGCTCTTGGCGCGGCCCACGTTGGAGCTGCCGTAGCGGCCAATCGGAATCGTCTCGTCGGTGGGCAGGCCGCAGGGCATGCTGGAGGCCCACAGCAGTTCGCCGCCGCTGTCTTGCAGGGTGCGGTGCACGAACTGGTGCACCTCGGTCAGCTCGTCCAGGCATTGCTGCACGCCCAGGTGGGCGCCGGTGATCAATTCCAGTTGGGACTCGCTGTAGTCGGTGGTGATCAGCGGGTGCGTCAGGGCCGCGCCCAAGGCCAGCGGGTGGGGCGTCAGGGCCAGGCCGCCGGTGGGCAGCACGCGCAGCCCTTCTTTTTCGATGCCGCGGCGAATCCCTGCCAGAACGTGCGCAGGGTAGGCGGCCAGTGGGTCGTGCAATGTGCTCATGGATGGTTACCGGTCGATCTTCGGTTTCGGGCCGGAACTTAGCACGGCACAGGCAGGCGCGTACGGACCTGGCTTAAATCCTTGCGGCCAGGGCCTTTGTGATTTCGCTCGTGCCCTGCGCTGCACCGCTTTGTGGTACCTGCTCGCCGGCGCGCTCGGTTACCTCGGCCAGGCGGGCCGCCAGTTGCTCGGGCACGGTATCGCCCAGGCCCAGGTGGATGCCCTGCGTGAGCGTGATGTGCGCGGCCTCGAAGCTGCCGCCGCCCGCGCACAGGATGGTGCGCGTGGGCGCGCTTTCGTGCGCCAGTACCAGCATGGCGGGCACCACGGCCTCGGGGCGCAGGGCGTCGAGCATCTCCTTTGGGAACAGGTCTTCGGTCATGCGCGTGGCGGCCGTGGGGGCCAGGGCGTTGACGCGGATGTTGTTCTTGGCGCCCTCGATGGCCAGCGTCTGCATAAGCCCCACCTGGGCCAGCTTGGCCGCGCCGTAGTTGGCCTGGCCGAAGTTGCCGTACAGGCCGGTGGACGAGGTGGTCATGACGATGCGCCCATATTGCTGCGCCACCATGTGCGGCCACACGGCCTTGCTGCAGTGGGCGGCGCCCATCAGGTGGACCTGGATGACCAGGCTGAAGTCGGCCATGTCCATCTTGGCAAATGACTTGTCGCGCAGGATGCCCGCGTTGTTGACCAGGATGTCCACGCGGCCCCAGGCGTCCACGGCCTGCTGCACCATGGCCTGCACGGCGGCAAAGTCGGTGACCGACGCGCCATTGGCCAGCGCCTCGCCGCCTGCGGCACGGATCTCATCGACCACCGCCTGCGCCGCGCCCACCGTGGCGCCGCTGCCGTCCACCGCGCCGCCCAGGTCATTGACCAGCACCTTGGCGCCCCGCCTGGCCAGTGCCAGTGCATGCTGGCGGCCCAGACCGCCGCCCGCGCCCGTCACGATGGCCACGCGGCCCTGGAAGTCGATACCCATGGAAGCTCTCCTGCAAGTTGTTTCTGAAAAGGAAAAGGGGAAACGGGGAACGAAAAGAACCGGCCTGCCGCCAGCAGGAACGCCCCCGTGCGCGGCACTGTAATGGAGGCCGCGCGCGGGCGCCGTTGCACAGGCGACTGCCCCGCCCCCCGTGCAAGGCACCGCAGGGGCTCATCCCCAGGGACTCAATAGCGGATCGGACGGCTGTAGCGCGGGTCGCGGTGCCAGTCCCAATAGGTCTGCACCAGCTGGCGCGTCACGGGCCCCACGGCGCCATCGCCCACGCTGTGGCCATCGACCCGCGTGACGGGCAGCACCCCACCGCCGGAGGTGGACAGGAACACCTCGCACGCACTGCGCAGCTCGGCGGCAGGCAGGGCCCGCGCCTGCAGCGGCAGGCCCAGCGAAGCCGCCATCTCGATCACGGTACGGCGCGTGATGCCCTCCAGCACCCCTTCGGCCGGCGTGACCAGGGTGCCCTGCGCGTTGACGCAAAAGATGTTGAAGCCCGGCCCTTCCACCACGTTGCCCGCGCCGTCACTGAGCACCACCGTGTCGCCTCCCGCATCGAGCGCGCCCAGCAGGCCCATGGTCAGGTCGTTCCAGTGGTAGTTCTTGGCGCGCGGGTCCACACTGCTGGCGGGGATGCGCTGCACGTCGCTCACGATGAGGCTCAGGCCCTGCGCCCGCTGCACCTCGTTGGCGATCCACACATAGGGCACGGCAAACGCGTAGAAGCGGTTGACCGCCTGGCGCGGGTCGCGCGAACCCCAGGGCGGCTGGCCGCGCGTGACGATCATCTCCACATAGGCGCTGCGCAGGCCCGACAGGCGCACGCACTGCTCTAGCACCACCGTGATCTCGGCGGGCGAAAGCCCCGGCTCCAGCCGAAAGCGCGCGCAGCTGGCCCCGAACCGCTCCAGGTGCGCATCCAGCCGGAAAAAGGCGCCGTCCCAGACGGTCACCACATCGTAGGTGGCGTCGGACCGCAGAAAGCCCCAGTCCGTCATGGGAATGGCGGCTTCGGCAATGGGAACGTACTGGCCGCGCACAAAGGCGACCCCTTGGGAATAATCGGATAAGGTGCTCATGCCCCCATTCTGGCCGGGGCGGCGCCGGTGGCAAGCCAGCCCCTGCGGATGCGGATGGAGAAGTTGTTTTTTGGATGGCTTCCCGCGCGGAGGCGGCAGGCGCCCAAGGCCTTTTTGATACAAGGTATTCCCATGAAAGCAGTCTGGAAAGACGTGGTCGTGGCCGAGAGCGACGACACCGTGGTGGTGGAAGGCAACCACTACTTCCCTGAAAGCGCGCTCTAGCGCGAGTTCTTCACCTTCAGCAACCACAAGACGACCTGCGCCTGGAAAGGCCAGGCCAGCTACCTGTCGCTGCTGGTGGATGGTGAAATGAACACCGACGCGGCCTGGTTCTAGGCCAACCCCCGGCCCGCAGCCGAAGAAATCAAGGGCCGCGTGGCGTTCCGGAAAGGCGTGAAGGTCGCCCCCTGACCACGCCGTCTACGGGTTATCCCTGCCGGCACTGGACAATCATGTGGATAAGTTTTGACAAGCCCTGTATGACCGCTCCAGGTGCTTGATTTGCAAGGAAAAGCCCTGCATTGCCCTGTTTTTAAGCAACGCAGCCTTGGAGGTGGTGGTTATCCCTGACCGCCCTGGACAATGGTGTGGATAACCTTGGATAAGCCTTGCATGACAAATTTAAGTGGTTGATTTAAAAGGAATATCCTTGTGTCGCTCAAAAAATAAGCAGTTATAAACCTCCCTCCACCCCTGCCGACGACGCCTTCGGAAGACCGAAAAACCCCTGGTTATCCCTGCACGCGCTGGACAATCTTGTGGATAACTCTGAACAAGCCTTGTATGACAGTTTCAAGTCATTGATTTACAAGGAAACTTCTTGTGCCGCCTAAAAAACAGGCAGCGCAGCCTGGATCAAGTATCTGGGGTACAGTCCCCGTCGGCGCCCTTCGGATTGCTCTCTATTTCATAGCTACCAGCGCTTACCAGATAAGCGCTATATGCCAAAAACACTCAAATTTCCCGTGTCCACTGCCCCCCTCCAGCACAGCCCCGCCGCAGAACGCAACCAGGGGCCCATCCTTGCGCAGCTTCTGGCCCTGCTCGCGCCAGCGGGGGCGGCGCTGGAGATTGCCAGCGGCACTGGCCAGCACGCCGCCCACTTTGCCGCCGCCCTGCCCGGCTGGAGCTGGCAGCCCACCGACCTGCAGACCACCCACTTTGGCTCCATCACGGGCTGGGCCGCCCAGGCGCAGGCGCACAACGTGCGCGCACCGCTGCGGCTGGATGTGCTGCAAAGCCCCTGGCCCGCCGAAGGCCCGGCCTTTGGCGCCCCGTTCAACATGATCTACTGCGCCAACATGCTGCACATCGCCCCCTGGGCCTGCTGCGCCGGGCTCATGCAGGGGGCGGCCCGCCACCTGGCAGCGGGTGGCCACCTGGTCACCTATGGTCCCTACCTGGAAGACAGCGTGCCCACGGCCCCCGGCAACCTGGCCTTTGACGCCAGCCTGCGCGCACAGAACCCTGCCTGGGGCATTCGCCGCCTCGAAGACGTGGCTGCCGTGGCCGCCACCGCCGGCCTGCAACTGGCCGCGCGGCACGCACTGCCGGCCAACAACCTGCTGCTGGTGTGGGCCGGCGCCCCCCGCAACCCCTGAAGAGAAACGAAAGACGCTCCGCCCCATGAACACGCCCACCGCAGCCCCCTTCTTCATCGCCAAGATCGAACCTGACGGCCTGCAATGCGACGCCTGGCCCGAGCAACCCCTGCTGCTGTCCATGGAACAGGGCGGCATTGACTGGCCCAGCTCCTGCCGCAATGGCAGTTGCCGCACCTGCCTGGGCCAGCTGGTGGAAGGCAGCGTGCGCTACGCCATCGAATGGCCGGGCCTGACCGCCGAAGAAAAAGAGGAAGGCTGCGTGCTGCCCTGCGTGGCCTACCCCGAGACCGATGTGGTGCTGCAAGGCAGCATGATCTAAAGCGAACTAAAATCCCAGCCTTGCGGTCAGGGGCTCGCCCCGGCCACGTTGCGGCATCGCTGCATCGCATGTTCTTTGGGCGGTTCTTGGGGGCACCCCCAGCCAAAGAACCCTGCGCTGCGGCGCCCACGAAAGCCCTTTTTTCATGAACACCCCCCTCTCCCCCGTGCCCATCTCCCCGGTCGAAGACATCGTGGCCGAGATGCGCGCCGGACGCATCGTCATCCTGGTGGATGAAGAAGACCGCGAAAACGAAGGCGACCTCGTCCTGGCCGCCGACCATGTGACGCCCGAGGCCATCAACTTCATGGCCCGCTTTGGCCGGGGCCTGATCTGCCTGACGCTGACGCGCGAGCGCTGCGAATTCCTCAAGCTGCCGCCCATGGCCGCGCGCAACGGCACCGTGTACAGCACGGCGTTCACCGTCTCCATCGAGGCCGCCGAAGGCGTGACCACCGGCATCTCGGCCGCCGACCGCGCCCGCACCGTGCAGGTGGCGGTGGACCGTAACAGCCAGCCCAGCGACCTGGTGCAGCCCGGCCACATCTTTCCGCTGCAGGCCGTGGATGGCGGCGTGCTGATGCGCGCCGGCCATACCGAAGCCGGTTGCGACCTGGCCGCCATGGCAGGCTGCAGCCCCGCTTCGGTGATCTGCGAGATCATGAAGGACGACGGCACCATGGCCCGCCTGCCTGATCTGCAGCTGTTTGCGGCCGAGCACGGCCTCAAGATCGGCACCATCGCCGACCTCATCGAATACCGCAGTCGCAACGAGTCGCTGGTCGAAAAGGTCGGCACGCGCACACTACAGACGGCGTATGGCGAGTTCACCGCCCACGCCTTCCGCGACCAACCCAGCCAGGCTGTGCACCTGGCGCTGGTCAAGGGCCAGTGGAGCGCCGACGACGTGGTGCCCGTGCGTGTGCATGAGCCGCTGTCGGTGTTCGATGCGCTCGAAGTCAACCGCTCCATGCACTCCTGGGGCCTGGACACCAGCCTGCAATACCTGGCCAAACAGGGCAAGGGCGTGGCCGTGCTGCTGAACTGCGGCGAAAGCGCCGCGCAACTGCTGGCCCAGTTCGAAGGCACGGCCCGCGCCGCCCAGGCCCCCGAGCGCGGGCGCATGGACCTGCGCACCTACGGCGTGGGCGCGCAGATCCTGCGCGAATGCGGCGTGCACAAGATGGCCCTCATGGGCCAGCCGCGCCGCATGCCCAGCATGGCGGGCTACGGCCTTGAGATCACCGGTTTCGTTCCGAAAGAGTAAATAAATTATGTTTGGCGCAGACAAAGGCACCGCAGACAAACTGGACGGCAAGAAGCTGCACATCGGCATCGTTCAGGCCCGCTTCAACGAAGGCATCACCAACACCCTGGCAGCGGCCTGCCGCGCCGAGCTGCTGGCCCTGGGCGTGCAGGAAAAGAACATCAAGCATGTGCTGGTGCCCGGCGCACTCGAAGTGCCCGTGGCCCTGCAGGCC
>DAIQRN010000154.1:0-5595 GCA_036786185.1 Acidovorax sp.
GAACTGCCCTACTGGGTGGCCGACGACTACCTGCGCGCCGTGGCGCTGGTGCTGCAGGAATGGGCGTGGCGCCGCATTGCCGCCACCAGCGATGACCCGCGCTGGCAAGCGCCCGCCCATGCCTTCGCGCAGTGGGTGCTGCCCGAGTTCGACCTGCGCGCGGCCATCATCCGCCAGCGCATTGCCCAGGCCTTTGAGTCTGTGCCAAAAATGGCCGCCAGCGCTTGATAGGCAAGCGCTACCAGCTATTGATTCTGTAGCGATTCAATAGACAACGACGATTTCCCGCTTTCCCCACCCACAGCGTGTCGAGGCCGCGCTGCGGGCTGTCCTGCGCCTCAATAAAACGGAGACAAAGACCATGAAGCTGAGAGGAAAGACCCTGACCTGGCGTGCCACCCCACGCACCCTTCGCCTGGCGGCCCTGCCCGTGCTGCCGCTGGCCCTGCTGGCGGGCTGTGGCGGTTCGTCCGACCCCGGCCTGCCGCAGCTCACCGCCGCCAGCCCCGCCACGCTCAAGTCGTGCAGCGACCTGGCCAGCCGCATCAACTTTGCCAACACGCGCATCACGGCGGCTGCTCCGGTGGATGCGGGCACGCTGACCGTTGCGGGCAAGCCCGTGCGCGCGCACTGCCAGGTGACCGGCAAGATGTTCGAACGCGTGAACCCGGTGGACGGCAAGAACTACGCCATCGGCTTTGAAATGCGCCTGCCCAACGACTGGAACGGCCGCTTCTTCTACCAGGCCAACGGCGGCATCGACGGCAGCGTTATCACGGCCACGGGAGCCGTGAACGGTGGAGGCGGTCTGGACAATGCACTGAACATGGGCTTCGCGGTCATCAGCTCCGATGCGGGGCACGAAGCTGCAGGCGGCCCCACGTTCGGCATCGACCCGCAGGCGCGCCTGGACTTCGGCTACCAGGCTGTGGCCAAGCTCACGCCCATGGCCAAGAGCGCCATCCAGACCGCCTACGGCAAGGCGCCCGACCGCTCTTACTTCGGCGGCTGCTCCAACGGTGGTCGTCACACCATGGTGGCCGCCACGCGCATGCCCGACCAGTACGACGGCTACCTGGTCGGCGCACCCGGTTTCAACCTCCCCAAGGCCGCCATTGCCAGCATTGCGGGCGCGCAGATCTATGCATCGCTGGCAAGCACGCTAACAGACATCTCCACCGGCTTCACAGAAGCCGAGCGCACGCTCGTCTCCAACGCCGTGCTGGCCAAGTGCGACGCGCTGGACGGAGCCGCCGATGGCCTGGTGCAAGACACCGCCGCCTGCCAGGCCGCCTTCAACCTGGATCGCGACGTGCCCACCTGCAGCGGCGCACGCGACGGCAGCTGCCTCTCGGCCGCACAGAAGACCGGCATCGCCAAGATCTTCAGCGGCCCTACGGCGCGCAACGGCTCGCGGCTGTATGCCAGCTTCCCGTATGACGCGGGCCTGGCAGGTGCCGACTATGGCTTTTGGGAATTCACCGCGCCGCTGCTGCTGGACTCTGGCGGCGTGGGCCTTATCTGGACAGCCCCGCCAGACGATGCCTCCACCTTCAATGGCCCTGCCTTTGCGCTAACCGGCGACCCGACCTCCATGGTGGAGCGGGTGAATGCCACCACATCGGTCTACTCCGAAAGCGGCATGTCGTTCATGACGCCTCCCAACCCCAGCAACCTCTCGGCCATGAAGAACCGGGGCGCAAAGATGATGGTCTACCACGGCACCAGCGACGCCATCTTCTCAAGCGACGACACCACCGCCTGGTATGACAGCGTGCGCGCCGCCAACGAAGGCGACGCCAGCAACTTTGCGCGCTTCTACCGCGTACCGGGCATGAATCACTGTTCGGGCGGCCCCTCCACCGACCAGTTCGACATGCTGACTCCGCTGGTGAACTGGGTGGAAAAAGGCCAGGCGCCTGAAGGCCTGGTGGCCAGCGCACGCGGCGCAGGCAACGTGGCCGGTGCCAACCCCAATGTGCCCGCCAGCTGGGCCGCCAACCGCACGCGGCCACTGTGCGCCTACCCACAGATAGCGCGCTACAACGGCAGCGGCGATATCAATAGCGCCAGCAGCTTCAGCTGCAAGTAGCTTCAACACCTCATATCACAGCCCGATGCCCCGGCCTTCGCAGGCCGGGGCCTGCAACGTATGCCGCAGGCCTGAAAAGCAGCGTTGTCAATGCGGCGATAGTGAACGCTATGTGCAGGCGCAAGGCGCGCTGAGCGCGCGGTCGGATCCCGGGTTGCACGCAACGCCAGTCGGGGCACAAATAAAGGCCTGCCTGAGGGAACATGCAGGCCTTTGGTTTTGTGGCGTGCTAGTGCCAGGTGCTCAAAACGGCAACCCCACATAGTTCTCCGCCAGCGACCCCAGTGCCTTCTCCGACGAGAACAAATACGCCAAGTCCGTGTCCTGCAGCTTCTGGTCATACGCCAGCGACTCGGGGAAGGTGTGCAGCATGGTCGTCATCCACCACGAGAAGCGCTGGGCCTTCCACACACGGGCCAGGGCTTTTTCGGAGTATTTGTCGAGGCCGGTGCTGTCGCCATTTTTGTAGTGCGCCACCATGGCGTGGTACAGGTAGTAGATGTCCGATGCGGCGCTGTTCAGGCCCCGTGCGCCGGTGGGCGGCACGATGTGGGCGGCGTCGCCCGCCAGGAACAGGTTGCCGTAGCGCATGGGCTCGGCCACGAAGGAGCGCAGGGGGGCGATGGACTTTTCGATGGAGGGGCCGGTGATGAGTTGGGCGGCCACCTCGGCGGGCAGGCGGCGTTTCAGCTCGGCCCAGAAGGCTTCGTCGGACCAGTCTTCCACGTTGTCGGTCAGCGGCACCTGGATGTAGTAGCGGCTCAGCACCTGCGAGCGCAGCGAGCACAGCGCAAAGCCGCGTTCGTGCTTGGCGTAGATCAGCTCGGGCGAGACGGGCTTGGTGCGCGAGAGCACGCCCAGCCAGCCGAAGGGGTAGACCTTTTCATATTCCTTGAGCACGTCGCGCGGGATGGACTTGCGGCTCACGCCGTGGAAGCCGTCGGCGCCGATGACAAAGTCGCAGTCGATGCGCACCACCTCGTCGCCGCTGCGGTAGGTCACATACGGGTTGGCGCTTTTCAGGTCGTGCGGCTGCACGTCTTCGGCGTTGTGGATGACGATGCCCTTCATGCGGTCGCGCGCTTCGTACAGGTCGCGCGTCAGCTCGGTCTGGCCGTAGACCACCACCGAGCTGCCGCCGCTGTACTTGTGCAAATCGACCCGGTCCATTTTTCCGTCGTGGGCGATGATGAAGCCGTCGTGGATCTCGCCTTCCTTGTCCATGCGTTCGCCGCACTGGGCTTCGCGCATGAGGGCGGCAAAGCCGTGCTCCAGCACGCCAGCGCGGATGCGGCCCAGCACGTACTCGCGGCTTTGGCGCTCCAGCACGATGGTGTCGATGCCCTTGAGGTGCAAGAGCTGCGAGAGCATGAGGCCCGAGGGGCCTCCGCCGATGATGCAAACCTGGGTTTTCATGGATGTCTCCGGGGTGTGAGGCTGGTTCATGACATTGATCAAAACGACCCCGCAAAGATACGTGGCACAGTCGCCGCCTTGAATGGACGGATGGAGCCATAACATGCACTTTTCGAACATCGATGGCATCCAGTCGTACAGCCTGTTCGGCGAGTCGCAGCACCTGCCCGATGTGCTGCATTGTGAGACGATTGCCGAGCGCTCGGTGCTGCACGACTGGGAGCTGGCGCCCCACCGGCATACGCGATTGCACCAGCTGCTGCTGATCGAGTCGGGCGGCGGCGTGGCGCACCTGGAGGGCGAGCAGCACCCGATCCTGCCAGGCGCGCTCATCAACGTGCCGCCCGGCCATGTGCATGCGTTTCGGTTCACGCAGCACACGCAGGGCTGGGTGGTGACGCTGGCCGATGAGCTGCTGGACGAGATCTTTGTGCGTGTGGGCGATGTGCGGCGCGCTCTGGGCCGCCCCTGCATCCTGGCCGCCGACGCGGCGATCTGCGGCACCGTGGGCCAGATCTGGCAGGCGTTCTCGGGCCGCTCCACGGCGCGCGCGCTGCTGCTGCGGGGGCTGAGCGCCACGCTGCTGGGCTGGGTGGCCAGCGCAATGGAGGAGCACAGCCCCGAGGGCAGGCCCACGCCTGGGTCAGACCTGGTGCAGCGGCTGGAGGCCCTGATCGAGTCGCATTTTCTGCAGCACTGGCAGGTGGCGGACTATGCGCGAGCGCTGTCCGTCTCGCCCACGCACCTGAGCCGCGTCACGCGCGCCCACACCGGCGTGTCGGCGCTGCGCTTGATCGAGGCGCGGCTCATGCGCGAAGCGCGGCGCAATCTGGCCTATACCCACCTGGGCATTGCCACGATTGCCTACACGCTGGGCTACGCCGACCCGGCGTATTTCACGCGCGCCTTCACGCGCGACGCGGGGCTGTCGCCCCGCAGCTTCCGGGCACAGGTGGCGGGGCCGGGCGCCGAGCGGGCCGCGCTGCGTTGACGGGCCGTCAGCACACCGCCATCAAGGAATCGACGATTCTCTGTTGCACTGCGCTCAGGGCGGCATAGCCTTCACGCATCAGGCGCAGGATGGCCGCTTGGATTTCCAGTTCGCTGTAGGGCATGGTGTTCTCTTCTCCTGGCAGAAAGGTCGGCAGCCACCCCGAAGAATGAGGCCGCCCCTGGCCACTGTGCCGCCGCGCTGCAGCGGCCATGCAGCGATATGCGGGGCAATGGCCCCCTTGTTTCAGCAGCGCAACACCTCTGTTTTCTATGATTTTCATAGCTGCCAGCGCTTGCCACTAAAGCGCTGGAGGCCAAAAACACTCATATTCACGGATGCCCTGGCTCTGCCCGCACGCGGGCCAGGGCCGCGGGCAGGTTGTGCCACGCGGGCCGCCCAGGGGCGTAGCGCTGGCGCATGTAGCCCGCCAGCTCAGTGATCTGCCCGTCGCTGAGCGCGTGACCGAAGGCGGGCATGAAGCCGATGTCGCGCGCGGCGGGCTCGCGGATGCCGTGCACGATGACCTGCAGCAGGTTGTCGGGCCGGTCGCTGTGCAGGTTGCTGTTCAGGGCCAGCGGGATGTTCACGCCCAGCAGCTGCGGGCCGTCACCGTCGTGGTGGCAGGCGGCGCAGGCGCCGTCGAACAGGCGCTGGGCCTGGCCGGGCTGGGGCGCCAGGGCGGCGGCCGTGGCAATGGTCTTCTCGGCGGTTTGCGGGGCAGGTTCGGCGGCGGGCGCGGGGCTGGCGGCCGTGAACGAGGCCAGGTAGGTGGCCATGGCACGGATGTCGTCGTCGGGTAGCTGGGCCAGTTCGCGCACTACCGGTGCCATGGGACCGGACGCGCTGCCATGCTGCGGGCTGTGGCCGTCGCGCAGGTAGCGGTAGAGCGCGTCGGCGCTCCAGGGCACGGGCGCTTTCGACAGGCCGGTGAGCGCGGGCGCCTCCCAGCCATCGACCATGGCACCCGACAGAAAGGCCGTGCCGCCCAGCTCCGCGCCCAGCGCGTTGCGCGGCGTGTGGCAGGCGCCGCAGTGGCCAACGCCTTGCACCAGGTAGGCGCCGCGGTTCCATTCGGGCGGGCGCGTGGGGTCGG
>DAIQRN010000154.1:5605-6167 GCA_036786185.1 Acidovorax sp.
CGTGACGGGTCCGGCTTGAACGGCGTGGCGTCGTGGAACAGCGCGTTCCACCCTGCCATGAGGGGGCGCACGCTGAACGGGAACTTCAGCGCCGTCTGCGGCCCCTCGGCGCGTACGGCGGGCTGGGCCATCAGGTAGGCGTAGAGCGCGGTCAGGTCGTCGTCGCCCATCTTGGCGAACGCGGTGTAGGGAAAGGCCGGGTACAGGTGTTTGCCGTCGCGCGAGATGCCTTCGCGCATGGCGCGCTGGAAGGCGCTGAAGGACCATTGGCCGATGCCGGTCTCGGCGTCGGGCGTGAGGTTGGTGGTGTAGATGGTGCCAAAGGGCGTGTCCATGCCGCGCCCGCCCGCATTGGGCGTGCCGCCGGGTGCGGTGTGGCACACCACGCAATCGCCCGCCGCCGCCACAAGGCGGCCACGCTCGATGGTGGCGGCGTTGTACACCGATGCGCCTGCCGACTGCGCCACCGGGGCGATGGCGGGGCGCCAGCCCAGCAGCGCCGCGCCCATGGCAAGCAACCCCGCCGCTAGCGCGCCCGTGCGCGCCCACAGGCTGCGGTGGC
>DAIQRN010000155.1:0-6159 GCA_036786185.1 Acidovorax sp.
AGCCCGTGGAGCGCGAGCAGATGACCAAGCTGCTGGAAACGGGCAAGACCGACCTACTCGACAAGTTCGTCAGCATGCGCACGCGCCGCGCCTTCAAGGCCCACCTGGCCTGGGACAAGGACGCGGGCAAGGTCAACTTTGAGTTCGCGCCCAGCAAGTTCCCGCCGCGCAAGCCTGCAGCGGGCGGCACTACCAAAACAGTAGCTGCTGGCGCAAGCAGGACAAGCGCTGCAGCCAAAAAAGCCCCTGCAAAAAAGACCACCGCCAAAACCGCTGCCGCCAAGGCGCCCCGCAAACCCGCCGCAGGCAAGGCGCCCAGCGCCGCCCTGGCCGCCGTGATCGGCAGCGAGCCCGTGGCCCGGCCCGAGGCCGTCAAAAAGATGTGGGAGTACATCAAGACCCACAACTTGCAAGACCCCAAGGACAAGCGCACCATCGTTGCCGACGACAAGCTGCGCGCCGTGTTCGGCAAAGACAGCGCGGGCATGTTCGAGCTGGCGGGCATTCTGGGCAACCACCTGGACTGATCCCGAAGGGGCCGCCAGCACGGGCGGACTCTATGCCCTTCGCGCCACTGCGGCGTGCACGCGGTTGCGCCCTGCGCGTTTGGCTGCATAGAGCTGAGCGTCAGCGCGGGCCATCATGTCCTGGGCCGTGGCGTCCGCCACGTCCGTGGTGGCGACACCGATGCTCACCGTGAGCTGTTGGCCCGGGGCCCTGGCATTGGGCAACGCGAGCCGGACCGTGGCCTCACGGACGCGCTCGGCCAGCGCCTGGGCATCGGCGGTGTCGGTGTCGGGCAGCAGGCAGGCGAACTCTTCGCCTCCATAGCGCGCAGTCAAGTCGGTGGGGCGCGCTACCGATTTCCGCAGCACCTGGGCGATGGCTCGCAGGTAGTCGTCACCAGTGGAGTGGCCATAGTGGTCATTCACCCATTTGAAGTGGTCCACGTCGACGATCAATACGCTCAAAGACGCGCCGGTGCGCCGCCAGCGGGCATGCTCGCGTTGGAGCGCCTCATCGAAGGCGCGGCGGTTGGACAGACCGGTCAGCCCGTCAGACAGGCTCAGGTGTTCAAGCCGTTGGTTCGCTGCCTGCAGCGCTTGCTTCTGCTGCAGTATCTGCTGGTTGCTCTCCGCCAGCAGACGGGTCAAGCGCCTGTAGCGCAGCAGTGCCAAGCCGAACAGCAGCACCAGTATGGTGGCGGCCACGCTGGCGGCCAGCAGCAGGGTGCGCTGGCTGCGCTGTGCCACGTAGCGCTCGATGAGCTGGCGCTCGCCTTGCTCGTGCATGGCCACCGATTCCGACAGATCCATCGCAGCCAGGTAGCGGTCAAACGCCGCTGCAATGCGCTGGTTTTGGGGCGTTGGACTGAAGTAGAAGCTGTACACGCGCGGATTGTCGCGCAGGGTGTGGACTATTTCGAGGTCGAAATACTCATGGGCAAAGCGCTTTTCCTCAAATATGCCCTTGTTGAACACGGCCACGTCCAGCGTGCCTTGGCGCACGGCCTGGAACAACCCATCGCTGCCGAGAGCGTCGAAGATGGTGAGCTGGCTGGCGGGCAGGAGGCTGTGCAGACGCGGCTCCAGCGCCACCCCTTTGATCACGCCGACGCGGTATGGGGTCAGTTCGTCCAGGCCATTCACCGGTAGCCGTCGACCCTTGCGCGCGATGATGGCGTAGTAGGTTTCGTAGTACGGCAGGGTGAAGGTGCCGCGCTGAGCTCGCTCGGCTTGAAAGCTCAGCGACAGGAACGCATCGGCTCGGCTCTCCTGCACCTGCAGGATCTTGTCGGCCGTCGTCAGATCCCGTCCCGGAGCGATCTCGTAACGCAGGCCTAGTTGGCCTGCGATAAAGCACCACGCATCGACGCCGATGCCCGCATAGGTCTGGCTGGAGGGGTCATAGCGCGTCATCGGCGGCGCATCGACCGCTACCACGCGCAACGGCGCCATGGCGCGGAATTCGGCTTGCTCTTTGGCGCTCAGCGCCACAGGCTGGAGCAGGCGGATGCGCTGCGAGCCCTCGCAGGCCAGGGCAGGAACCAGCGAAGCGGCGCACCATGCAACTACCCACGACAGGCAGCGCCGCGCGGAGAAAATCCGTTGCAAAGCAGTGCTTACCGACCCGCAGTAATAGTCCAAGAGTGCCAATCCAGCCATGACATGGCCAATTATCCCCCGGGGCACACGGGTGCCTGCGCGGGCCATAATCGCCACAACCAGACGACCAAGGACAAGTGCACCATCGTGGCCGGCGACAAGCTGCGCGCCGTGTTCGGCCAGGACAGCGCGGACATGTTCCAGCGGGTCGGCATTCTGGGCAACCACCTGAGGAGCGAACCATGATGCGACACCCTCCATCCATCCGTGCAGCTGCCGTGGCCCGGTGGCGCGCAGTGCCCGTGACCCTGGTGGCCCTGACAGCCGCCTGTGCACTGGTCGGCTGCAACAGCGCGCCAACCGCCAAGCGTGCAGGCAATGCCCCCGCCACCCAGGACCAAAACGGCATCACCGTGTATGGCACGGTCGATGCGGGCGTGAGCCGAAGCCGCTAACGAAAGCGCCCCGCCCACAGCCCAACCCCCCATGCGCAGCCGCACCGAACGCACCGTCCTCACCGCCATCGCCGTGGCATTGCTGGCCGCAGCCGCAGCCGCGTGGTGGACTGCCGACCAATGGCTGCCACAGGCCGGTCCGTGGATGGAGCAGGCGTGGCGCAAGATCACCCGTCCCGGCCCCGAAACCCTGCCCCCCGGCAAGCAGCCCGCGCAGGCGCACGCGGCCAAGGCGGGCGCCTCCGAGCCCCTGGCCGCGCTGCCGCGCAAATGCGTGCGCGATGGCCGCGTGACCTACACCGACCAGCCCTGTCCCAAGGGCAGCCGCGAGCAGCCCGTGGATGGCGCCGTGACCTCGCTGCCTGCGGCCTCGCAGTAAGCGCCACCTCGGCAGCGCCCGCGCGACAGGGGCTGTCACACGCCTGGGCTAAGCTTGCGCCCATGTCTTCCATGCCCACCCGTTCCCTGCCTTTTTCCGGCGCCAGCAACTTCCGCGATCTGGGCGGATACGCGGGCCACGGCGGACGCCCGGTGAAATGGCGCCAACTCTTTCGCTCGGATCACCTGGCCGCGCTCACGCCGCAAGACCAGGTCCTGCTGGCGCAGCTGGGTGTCACCCGCGCGGTGGACTTTCGCGGCCAGGCCGAGAGCGCGGCCCATGCCTATGCACTGCCGGGCGTGGCCTACCACCCGCTGGTGATCGAGCCCACCGTGGTGCAGCGGGCCCTGGCCTTGCAACAGGCGGGGCGCCAGCTCACCGCGCAGGACGCCGTGGCCTTGATGCAGGAAACCTACCGGGGCTTTGTGCATGACAACGCCCTGCGCTTTGCCGAGCTGTTTCGCCTGCTGCTGGCCAGCGATGCGCCCCTGGTCTTTCACTGCACTGCGGGCAAGGACCGCACCGGCTTTGCCGCAGCCCTCATCCTGCTGGCCCTGGGCGTGCCGCGCGACGTGGTCATGCAGGACTACCTGCTCACCAACACGCTGTACCGGCGCCCGGAAGGCATGGGCAGCCGCGCGCCGGAAGAAGTGCTGCGCGTGCTGTGGCGCGTGCAGGAAGACTTTCTGAACGCCGCCCTGCAGTGTGTGGACCAGGACTTCGGCGGTGTGCAAACCTACTTGGTGGAAGTGCTGGGCGTGGATGCCGCCGCGCAGAAGGCGCTGGCAGGGCGGTATCTGCAGGCCGCATAGACCCCGTTGGCCCAGACCCAGCGCACTGGGCCAGGTTGCAGGCACCAACGTGGTCTATGCATCAAAATGGCATCCAGCGCTTACTGGGCAAGCGCCAGCAGCTATAAATTTTGATTTCCAACGCCTTACTGCGCGGCGGATTCGGTCACCGAGCTATCGGTGTGCACCAGCGTCAGCGGAAAGCGCTGGCCTGCCAGGTAGTCCTCCAGGCATCGCAGCAGCAGCGGGCTGCGATGGCGTTCGGGGCAGGCGCGGATCTCATCGGCCGTCATCCACAGCGTGCGCACGATGCCCGTATCGAGCGTGCGCCAGGCATGGTGCGTCCCCAGGTTGCCGGCAAACGCAAAGCGCATGTACGTGAGATCGTCGCCAGTGCGCGTCTTGGTGAAGCGGTTGAGGTACACGCCCACCAGGGCCGTAGGCTCGAAGTCGTGGGCCGTTTCTTCGAGCACCTCGCGCGCGCAGGCCTGGATGGGCGATTCGCCAGGGTCCAGGTGGCCCGCAGGGTTGTTGAGCTTGAGGCCGTCGGTGGTTTTTTCTTCGACCAGCAGAAAGCGGCCATCGCACTCGATGAGCGCGGCCACGGTGACGTTGGGTTTCCAGCGGTGGGGCATGGCGCGCATTATGACGAGGGGAGGTGACTGCCACCCGACAGGCTGCACGCCATGTACACGGCGCCTTCACCATAGCTGGCCAGGCGCGCCTGCTGGGCGGGGTCTGGCAGGGATTGCAGCGCATACCCCTGCCGCTGCCAATACCCCTGCGAGCCTTGCACCGAGACCAGCGCGCTGTGCGGCAGGCCTTCTGCGCGGGCCTGCGTCCACAGCGGTTGCAGCAGCGCGCGGGCCAGGCCCTGGCCCGCAAGGGCGGGCAGCACGGCCATGTCGTGCAGGTACAGCGTGTCGGGCTGGTCTGCGGCCTCAAAATCCCCGTGCAGCGGAGTCACCTTGCCGCGCACGCTGCGGTAGGCCGCCAGATAGGCGCACACCTTGCCGCCCTGCTCCAGCACCAGCGAACAATTGGCTGGGCTGGCCAGGCGGCGCGCAAACACATCGCCGCTTTCGACAAAGCCTTCGCCATAACAGGCCAGCTGCACCGCCAGCAGGTCGGCCAGGTCGCTCAGCGCCAGCGGGCGCACTACCACGGACATGGGAGAACGTCGCTGGGTCAGTGCGGCAGCACGGGCGCCTGCACAAAGTCGTCGAGCGACAAGCCCTTTTCTTTCAGCAGCGCCTCCAGCACCGGCTGCAGGCGGCCCAGGCTCTCCTGCACCGCCTCGCGCACGGTGTCCACCACCACCTGGGTGCTGCGCTCGATCTCGATGTTCAGGCGGTCGCCCACCTTCTTGCGCTCAAACACCGTGGCGCGGCGCGTTTCGGGAATCATCCAGATCTCGAACCAGCCCTCTTGCCGGTTCACCTCGGCCACCGTCAGGCTGGCGCCATGGATGGCGATGTAGCCCTTGGCAAACACGTAGCGGCGAAACGCCTCGGGCACGGCCACGCGCCAGACCAGGTTATTGTCGAATTCGCGGCGTTCGATGAGCGTGCCAGTGAAGTCCACATGGCCCGACAGCGGGTGGCCGCCGATCTCGGCGCCGTCCTTGGCCGCGCGCTCCACATTCACGCGGTCGCCCTGGCGGTAGCTGCCCAGCGTGGTGATGTTCAGGCTCTGCAGCATCACGTCGAAGTTGGCCTGTGTGGGCGACAGGATCTCGGTGACCGTGAGGCACACGCCGTCGGTGGCCACGCTGGCGCCAATCGCCAGGTCCTGGCAGAAGCCCTCGGGAAAATCGAGCGTGAAGGTGCGCAGGCCCGCGCGGTCGTGGATGGCGGCAATGCCTGCCGTGGCTTGGACGATGCCTGTGAACATGGCGCAGAGGGTGTGAAGAAAGGGGAAAGGCGGAACGGCCCCCGATTCTGCCACCCGGTCCTGTACCCCGCAGCGTCTCAGTCTGCCGCTGGCAGACACAGGCGCAGCCGCGCACCGCCCAGGGGCGAGGCCAGCGCCTGCACGCTGCCACCGTAGGTTTCGGCCAGCGCGCGCACGATGTCCAGCCCCAGGCCAGCGCCGGGGCGCTGCTCGTCGAGCTGCACGCCGCGCTCGAACATGCGGCCACGCTGCGCCGGGGGAATGCCGGGGCCGTCATCGTCCACGGTGAAGCACAGCTGGCCGCCCTCGCGCTGCACATCCACCACCACGCGCGCACGGGCCCATTTGCCGGCGTTGTCGATCAGATTGCCCAGCAGTTCGTACAGGTCCTGCTCCTCGCCACGGAACGCGCCGTCCTGCGCCTGCGGCGCCAGCTCAAACACCAGTGGCCGCTCGGCATGCAGGCGCTGCATGGTGCGCAGCAGCGCCTGCACGGGCTCCAGCACCGGCGTGCGCAGCCCCGTGGCGCGCACGGC
>DAIQRN010000156.1:0-6158 GCA_036786185.1 Acidovorax sp.
AGGGCCTCGCACACCAGTTGCCAGAACGCCGCGATGTGCGGCAGCAGGTCTGCCCAGCGCACCGTGTCGGCCCCGGGCTGGCCCGCATCGGCCGCCCGGATGGCGCGGGCCAGGCCGGGGTCGGCCACGCTGCCACGGCCCAGCATGAGCGCCTGGCAGCCCGACACGGTGCGGCAGCGCTGCGCATCGGCCACCGTCCAGATCTCGCCATTGGCCACCACCGGGATGCGCACGGACGCGCGCACGGCGGGGATGTGCTCCCAGTACGCCGGGGGCCGGTAGCCGTCGGCCTTGGTGCGTGCATGCACCACCAGCTCGCAGGCGCCGCCCGCCTCCATGGCCTGCGCACATTCGCGCAGCAGGCCCGTGTCGTTGAAGCCCAGGCGCATCTTGGCCGACACCGGCAGGTGCGCGGGCACGGCGCGGCGCACGGCGGCCACCACGGCGGCGATGCGTTCGGGCTCCTGCAGCAGGGCGGCGCCGCCGCCATGGCGGTTGACCACCTTGGCGGGGCAACCAAAGTTCAGGTCAATCCCCTCAGGCCCCAGCGCGGCCAGGCGCGCGGCGTTCTCGGCCATGCTCACCGGGTCCGACCCCAGCAGTTGTGCGCGCACGGGCACGCCCGACAGCGTGCGGCTGCCGTTGCGCAGCTCGGGCACGTAGCGCAAGAACACCTTGTCGGGCAGCAGCGTGCCGGTGATGCGGATGAACTCCGACACGCAGCGGTCCACCCCGCCCACGCGGGTCAGCACGTCACGCAACACAAAGTCCAGAAGCCCCTCCATGGGGGCGAGCAGCAAGGTCATTCGGCAGGAATTTGAATGAAATTGGCCTCTAGCGCTTATCCATCAAGCGCTAGCAGCTATAAAAACAGAAGCAAATCACGGTCATCCACGGCATCGGCATGCCGGGCCACGCGCGCCATTTCATCACAGCGTCACAGGCGCTTGCTGCAATGGCCGCCATTCATCCGCCACGAGACACGCCATGCTGCTGCAAAAGACCGAAAAAGCCCGCCTGGAACTCTCCCCCGGCGTGCGCACGCTGAGCCTGCGCGAGCGATCGTTGCTGCTGCTGGCAGACGGCAAGCCGCTGTCGGACCTGCGGGCCATGTACAACGGCATCGGCGCGCAGATCGTGGACAACCTCATGCGCCAGGGCTACCTGACCGGCCCGGCCGATGTGCCGCTGCCCGCCGCCCCGGCGCCCGGCCCGGCAGAGGCTCCGCGCTCGCTGGCGGGTGCGCGCATGTACCTGTTTGACACCTGCGAGCGCCTGTTTGCGCGCCGCGACCCGGTGATGGCCCAGCAGTTTCGCGATGCACTGCGCGCCGCCAAGGACGAGGAGAGCATGCTGGACGTGGGCAACTCCCTGCTGGACGAGGTGGCGCTGGCAGCCGGTGCCGAGCGGGCCGCCAGCCTGCGCCAGCGGCTGGAGGAGCTATTGCCCCGCCGTTTGGAGTCCACCCTGCCCGCCGCGCTGGCCTGAAAACCTGCTCACGATCTGAGGCAGGCAGCCCCCGCAGCGCGGCGCAAGGCTCAGGCAGCAGCCAGACGCCAGAGCGACGTGACCTCGGCCGCGCGGGCCGCGTGCAGCGCGTCGCCCACATCCGCCGCCTTGGCGTGGCGCGGCCGCACATCGTGCCGCTGTCGCACCACCAGGCCCGCCTCGGCGATCCAGCCCATCAGCTGCTCGCGCGGGCGCAGGCCCAGGTGCTCGGCCAGGTCCGACAAAATCAGCCAGCCCTCGCCGCCCGGCTCCAGGTGGTCGGCCAGCCCCGCCAGAAAGCCCCGCAGCATGCGGCTGCCCTCGTCGTACACCGCATGCTCGATGGGCGAATGGGCGCGCGCGGGCACCCAGGGCGGGTTGCACACCACCAACGGCGCGCGGCCGGGCGGAAACAGGTCGGCCTGCAGCAGCTCCACGCGGGGCAGCACGCCCAGGCGCTGCAGGTTGTCGCGCGCGCAGGCCAGGGCGCGCGGGTCCTGGTCGGTAGCCACCACGCGCTGCACGCCACGGCGCGCCAGCACGGCGCTGAGCACGCCCGTGCCCACGCCGATGTCAAACGCCAGCGCCTGGGCAGGCAGCGGCGTGCCAGCCACCAGATCGACGTATTCCCCGCGCACTGGCGAGAACACGCCGTAGTGCGGGTGGATGCGGTTGTTCGGTGGTCCGCCCAGGGCGGGTACCTCGACGCCCTTCTTGCGCCACTCATGCGCTCCCACCAGACCCAGCAGCTCGCGCAGCGTGGCCACCGAGCGCTCGCCCGTGGCGGGGCCCCAGGCCTCGGCACAGGCCTGGCGCCAGTCGGGTGCGCGGCGCAGGGCGATGCGGTAGTCGCCTTCCAGCGGAATCAGAATGGCGGCCAGCGTGCGGGCGCGCTGGGCCTGCGCCTGGCGGTGCAGGTGAAAGGCGTCGGTGGGCGTGGCCACCGCCAGCTTTTGCGCGGCCTTGGCGGCAGACTTGCGCGGCTTGCGGTCTGCGCGGCGCATCAGCGCCTGCAGCAGGTGCCGCGCGTTCTGAAAGTCACCCTGCCACAGCAGGCCCGCGCCTTCAGCCGCCATGCGGTAGGCGGTATCAGCAGCCAGGGTATCGTCAGCGGTAACGATGCGGCGCGGTGCCGGCGCACCGCTTTCGGAGCGCCACCGGGCTTGCTGGGGCTGGCCCTGGCGATCGCTCCATTCGATCATGCGTTGATGGGGCGCTTGAGGCGCACTTCCTCGATCTTCACGCCGCCGATGACGGCCGTCTTGGCGGTGGACAGCTCCTGCTTGAAACCGGCCATTTCGTGAAAGCGCAGCGCGCGCTCGTTGCGCAGCGGCACCCAGGCGGTGACGTTGGTGCAGCCCTCTTCCTGCAGGCCGTCGCGGGCGGCATCCCACAGGGCCAGGCCCACGCCCTGGTTCCAGTGGGTGGGGGCGGCGTAGATGGCCCAGATCTCACCCGTGGTGGGACGCGACTTCTCATCGCGCGAACGGTCGTAGCCGACGAAGCCGACGATCTTCTCGCCGTCGATGGCCACCTGGACCTGGGGCTCGCAATACTCAATGGCCTCGCGCCAGTAGGCCTGGCGCTTTTCGACCGACGACATGGACTTCAATTGCTCGTCTGGCACCAGACCTTTGTAGGCCTCTTGGGCAGAAATGGTGTGGATCTGTGCGATGGCCTTGGCATCGCGTAGCGTGGCGGGACGAACCTGGATACTGGACATGGAAAATCGAACGAAAACGGGGAAAGGAAATTTCGAAAACCTAGCATTGTCGCCGCAAACGGTTTTCGACCCTGTCGGGGGCCTTGCTCAGCCCTGCTCCCGCGCCGGTGTACCCAGGAAGACGCTGCGTCCAGCCTGCGCCTCGCGCACCTTTGGCCGTGCCATGCGGCAAGCCGCAAGCAGGCGCTGCGGCTGCACAACGCCATGGCGCGGTGCGAGCAGATGGTGTGAAACTATTGTTTTGATAGCTGCCAGCGCTTATTGGACAAGCGCTGGAGACCTATTTGGCTTAAATTTTCAGTGCAACTACAGCCAGCGCCGCAGCAGCCCCATGACCTGGTCAAACCGCGCGCCATAGGGCGGGTAGAACAGCGAGCCCAGGGCCCAGCGCGACTGCACCAGCACGGACTTCTGGTGGCAAAAGCGCAGAAAGCCCTGCTCGCCGTGGTAGGCGCCCCAGCCGCTGTCGCCCACACCGCCAAAGGGCAGGTTGTCGTGCGCGATGTGCATGAGCGTGTCGTTCACCGTCACGCCGCCGCTCACGGTGCGGGCCAGCACATCGTCGCGCACGGCCTCGTTCTGGCCAAACCAGTACAGCGCCAGCGGGCGCGGGCCCGCGTTGATGTGGGCAATGGCATCGTCCAGCCGCTCGTACGACACCACGGGCAGGATGGGCCCGAAGATTTCTTCCTGCATGAGCTGCATCTGCGACGTGGCCCCAAACACCAGCGTGGGCAGCATCTGGCGGCTGGCGCCGTCGCCCAGCGTGCCCAGGCTGGCGACGCTGGGCTTGCCAGCGGTGGGGTCGATGGTCTGCACCTCGGCCCCTTGCGTCTGCGCCTGCTGCAGCATGGTGCGCAGCCGGGCGTGGTGGCGGGCGGTGATGATGGAGGCGTAGTCCGCATTGCCCTCGATGGTGGGGAACAGGCGCGCGACGGCTGCGCGGTAGGCCTGGGCAAACTCCCCTTCGCGACCGCGCGGCAGCAGCACGTAGTCCGGCGCAATGCAGGTCTGCCCGGCGTTGAGCAGCTTGCCATGCGCGATCTTGAGCGCGGCGTCCTGCATGTCGCAGCTGCCGTCGATGATGCAGGGCGACTTGCCGCCCAGCTCCAGCGTGGTGGGCGTGAGGTTCTGCGCTGCCGCCTGCGCCACCTTGCGCCCCACGGCCGTGGAGCCGGTGAACACCAGATGGTCAAACGGCAGCGAGGCGAACAGCGCCGACAGGTTGGCGTCGCCCTGCACCACGCAGAATTCGTCGGGCGCAAAGAACTGCGCCACCAGCGCGGCCAATTGGGCCGAGGTGTGCGGCGTGAGTTCACTGGGCTTGAGCATCACGCGGTTGCCCGCCGCCAGCGCCGTGATGGCGGGGGCCAGCGAGAGCTGCACCGGGTAGTTCCACGGCGCGATCACGCCCACCACGCCCAGCGGCTGGCGCTGAATGCGGGCCTGTGCGGGCTGCAGGTAAATGGGGGTGTGCACCTTGCGCGGCTTGGACCACCGGGCCAGGTGCTTGAGCGTGTGCGACAGCAGCGTGCGCAGCACGAAGAAGTCGGCCACCTCGGTCAGGCGCGGCGAGCGCATGCCAAAGTCGGCCTGCACCGCGGCTGCCAGCACCGGACCGTGCTCGTCGAGCATCTTGCGGATGCGCAGCAGGCGTTCGCGGCGCACCAGCAGGGGCACATCGACCTGCGCGCGGCTGGCCTGGTATTGGAGGTCGAAGTGGGCGTGGATGTCGGCAGGGGTCATGGCTGCCATGATAGGGCCGTCACATGATGGGAATGAGGGCGACCGCGCACATTCTTGTAATCATTCCCGTCTTCATTCCCTGACTTCGCGCGCCTGCACGTCCGTCACTTCGGCCGTGCCGGGCAGAACGCCACCACGGCGCGATGGCGCCGGCTCATCGGCCGCGCCCCCGTTGCCGCGCGGGCCGGGCGCCGCCGACCAGCGGTCGGCAGAACGATAGACCGTGCGAAAACCCGTGCGCGGGTCCACGCGCGTCATCCAGGCGCTCCAGGGCGTGGCCAGGGGTCTGCCCGTGATCCGCGCCCACAGAGCGCGCAGCGACCACACCAGCGCCAGCACCAGGGCGGCGGCCAGCAGGCTCAGAAACATCACCAGCCCCATGGCCACCAGCACGATGCGCAAAACCCAGCGCAGCACGCCCGCAACGACTTCGTTCAAAAGCAGCTCCTTCACTCAAACCGGAACACGCCGGGCTCCTGCACGGGATCGACCGTGACCGCAATCACGCTCTTGGGCGGGAAGCGCCCTTCGAGCAGCAGCTTGGACAGCGGGTTCTCGATGCGCTGCTGGATCGCCCGCTTGAGCGGCCGCGCACCAAACACCGGGTCAAACCCCACCTTGGCCAATTCTGCCAAGGCAGCGTCGGACACCTGCAACTCCAAATCCATCTTGGCCAGCCGGGTTTGCAGCAGCTGCAGCTGGATCTTGGCGATGGACGCGATGTGCTGGGCATCCAGCGCGTGGAACACCACGGTCTCGTCAATGCGGTTCAGGAACTCGGGCCGGAAGTGGTTCTTCAGCTCGCCCCAGACCGCGTCCTTGATGTCCTGGGAGTCCTGCCCCACCATGGCCTGGATCATGTGCGAGCCGATGTTGCTCGTCATCACGATCACCGTGTTCTTGAAGTCCACGGTGCGGCCCTGGCCATCGGTCAGGCGGCCATCGTCCAGCACCTGCAGCAGCACGTTGAACACGTCGGGGTGGGCCTTTTCCACCTCGTCGAGCAGCAGCACGCTGTAGGGCTTGCGGCGCACGGCCTCGGTCAGGTAGCCGCCTTCTTCATAGCCCACGTAGCCGGGCGGCGCGCCGATCAGGCGGGCCACGCTGTGCTTTTCCATGAACTCGCTCATGTCGATGCGGATCAGGTGCTCTTCGCTGTCGAACAGGAAGCCCGCCAGCGCCTTGCACAGCTCGGTCTTGC
>DAIQRN010000157.1:0-6152 GCA_036786185.1 Acidovorax sp.
ACCCCAACTGCGGCTGCTGCCAGGACTGGGTGGACCACATGCAGGCCAACGGCTTCGCCGTGAAGGTGCACGACACCGGCAACAACGCCGTGCGCGCCCGCCTGGGCCTGCCGCAAAAGCTGGGCTCGTGCCACACCGCCCTGGTGGGCGGCTATCTGCTGGAAGGCCATGTGCCCGCCAGCGACGTGCGCGCCCTGCTGAAGCAAAAGCCCAAGGCGCTGGGCCTGGCGGTGCCCGGCATGCCCGTGGGCTCGCCCGGCATGGACGGCGCGGTGTACGGCGACCGCCGCGACCCCTACGACGTGCTGCTGGTGGCCCGCGACGGCAGCACCCGCGTTTTCAAACAATACAACCAGAAGGCCTCTTGATGAAATCCTGGACCCCATCCCTTGCCACCCTGCTGCTTACCGGCGCCCTGGGCCCGGCCCTGGCCCAGCCGGCCCCTGCGGCAACCGGCGACCACGGCAGCCACCACGGCCACCACGGCGCTGCACCAGCAGCGGCACCGGCCAGCCAGAACGATCTGAGCGAGGGCGAGATCACCCGCTGGGACCCGCGCGCGCTCAAGGTTACGCTGCGCCATGGCGAGATCAAGAACCTGGACATGCCGCCCATGACCATGGTGTTCCGCGTGCAGGACGCCAGCGTGCTTGGCAGCTTGCAACCCGGTGACAAGGTGCTGTTTCGCGCCAAGCGGGTGAGCGGTGCCTTTCATGTGGAGCACATCGAAAAGGCGCCGTGACGCCGACGGGTCGAGGCGGGGTGCGACCGCTTCATAATCGGCGGCCATGAGTCTTCACACACCGGCTGGCGACGCTGGCAGCATCACCCGCGTGGCCGGTATCGAGGTCGGCCACTTCACCGACACCCGCCGTCCCACGGGCTGCACCGTCATCCTCGCGCGCGAGGGCGCCGTGGCAGGCGTGGACGTGCGTGGCGCCGCCCCCGGCACGCGCGAGACGGACCTGCTCAACCCCTCCAATCTGGTGGACAAGGTGCACGCCATCCTGCTGGCGGGCGGCAGCGCCTGGGGGCTCGATGCCGCCACCGGCACCGTGCGCTGGCTCGAAGAGCGCGGTGTGGGCTTTGATGTGGCCGTGGGCCGCCTGCCCATCGTGCCGGGGGCCGTTTTGTTTGACCTGTTGGTGGGCGACATGCGCATACGCCCGGACGCTGCCGCAGGCTACGCCGCGTGCCATGCAGCCTCCACCGCAGATCCTGCCGAGGGCAATGTGGGCGCGGGCACCGGCGCCGCCGTGGGCAAGATCTTCGGCATCCAGCGCGCGATGAAGGGCGGCGTTGGCACGGCATCCGTCACCGTCAACGGCGTGACGGTGGGCGCGCTTATCGCCTGCAACGCGCTGGGCGACGTGATCGACCCCGACACAGGCCAGGTGATCGCAGGCGCCCGCACCGACGACGGCCTGCATTTGCGCGACACGCGCCGCGCCCTGCTGCGCGGCGATGCCCCCCAGCCCCTGCTGGCGGGCACCAACACCACCATCGGCGTCGTTGCCACCGACGCGGTGATCACCAAGGTGCAGGCCCACCGCCTGGCTGTGGCCGCGCACGACGGCCTGGCCCGCAGCATCAACCCGGTGCACACCATGTCGGATGGCGACACGCTGTTCAGCCTGGGCACCGGCCGCGCGGGCAAGAACCCGGGCATGCTGGTGCTTGCCACCATGGCGGCCGAAGCCACAGCCATGGCCACGGTGCGGGCTGTGCAGGCTGCGCGATCGATCACAACGGCCGATGGGCTGCATCTGCCGGGTGCGGCTGAGTACACCGGTACGGCGAGGTAACGCACGCTTGCGTCCCGCCCCTCCATTGATTGCGTTTTTTCATGCCCCAGGCCTTTCGCAACACCTTTCTCACGCTGCGCGATCTGATCGTTTCCGCCGGGCCGCTGGCCTTTCTGGCGGTGGGCCTGCTGGTGCTGGCGTACTGGTGGCTCAACCCCAACCCGCCCAAGACGGTCACGCTGGCCACGGGTCCGGCCCAAAGCGCCTACGAAGAGTTTGGCAAGCGCTACCAGAAGGCGCTGGCGGCCGATGGCATCGACGTGGTGCTGCTGCCCAGCGAAGGCTCTTCGCACAACCTGCAGTTGCTGCGTGACGGCACGGCCGACGTGGCATTTGTGCAGGGCGGCACGGCGCAACTGCTGCCGGACGATGCAGACCAGCTGGTATCGCTGGGCAGCCTGTTTGTAGAACCCGTGTGGCTGTTCTACCGCACCGCCGCCGCCGAGCGCAGCCACAAGGTGCCCAGGCTCGACAGCCTGCGCCAATTGCAGGGCTGGCGCGTGAACGTTGGTTCGGAAGGCAGCGGCGTGCCCACGCTGATGGAAAGGCTGCTGGAGGCCAACAAAATGGAACCTGGCGCCGTCAAACTGACGCGGCTTGAGCAAACCCCTGCCACCACGGAATTCCTGGCGGGCAGACTGGACGCGCTGGTGTTTGTCTCGGCCCCCGAGTCACTGATGGTCCAGATGCTGCTGCAAACACCGGGCGTGCGCCTGCTCGACTTTGCCCAGCATGAGGCCTATGCGCGGCGCTTTCCGTTTCTGACCCCCGTGACGCTGCCGCGCGGCGTGGTGGATCTGGCCACCAATGTGCCCACGCGCGATGTACGCCTGGTGGCCTCCACCACCTCCTTGCTCGCACGGGATGGCACACACCCTGCTCTGCTCACGCTGTTTGCCCAGAATGCGCAAAAGCTCCACGGCGGATCCGGCTGGTTCAACCGCGCGCGCGAGTTCCCCAACTCACGCGCCAGCGAGCTGCCCATCGCCAAGGAAGGCGACCGCGCCATGAACGAGCCGGTGCCCCTGCTGCAGCGCTACCTGCCGTTCTGGGTTGCCAACCTGATCGAGCGCATGTGGCTGGCGCTGGGCCTGCTGCTGGTGGTGATATTGCCGCTGTCGCGCATCGTGCCGCCGCTGTACCAGTTCCGCGTGCGCTCGCGCGTGTTTCGCTGGTACGCGCGCCTGCGCGACATCGAGACCCAGATGGAGGCCCGCACCACCGGTCCGACCGAGCTGCTGCAGGCCCTGGACACCCTGGAAACCCAGGCCGAAAAGGTGAGCGTGCCCCTGTCGTATGCCAACGAGCTGTACGCGCTGCGCAGCAACATCCACCTCATTCGCAAGAAGCTTTTGCGCCTGCAGGCTGGTGGCGCCACGGCGGCGCCCGCGCAGAATTCTTGAGCAGTCTCTGCCCAGGCGCTGTCAGCGCCGCTTGCCAGGGGTTTTTCCAGACGCGCCCGACGAGGACGACAGGGGCGCCGACCTGGAGAGCGGCGCCATCTTGGAATTCAGACGCGAAAACCGGGACTCCGCGAGCGAGGCACGGCGGGACTCCCCTCCCGACTCGCCCCCTTCCAGATCTGCAGACCGCGAGTGAGCGGCTTGGGGGGCCGGAGCGGGGATGACACGCAGCGAGCCCTCGGACGCCAGCTTATCCCGCATGCGCCGCGTCATGGACTGCGTACTCGCATCCGGCGCCGTGAACAGGAACAGCGTGCCGTGCGGGCTGGACCAGGTCAGCTGCGTGCGCACAACCCGGCCATTGGTGACCAGCTCCACCCAGGCACCCAGCACGAAATCGGCATAGGGGTCAGGCTGCTCTGCAGCCTCCACCGGCGCTTCGGCGCTGTCCTCCGCAGGCTGCGGCTCTTCCACCGGTGTTGGCGACACCGGCTCTGCAACGGGCGCGGGCGCCGACGCGGCCTTCTCGAAGGCCTCCTGGTGCAAGCCCACCAGGCGCTGCAGCAACGCGCTGATCTGCGCCGGAGGATGGCCTATGGTCTTGAGACCCTTGCGCAGCTTGGCCAGCAGACCAGGAATGGCCTCATTGATACGATCCGGGTCCTGGCGGGTCAGGTCTGGCTGCGCACTCCAGAGCAGCACCGGCACCAACGCCAGATAACCGCCGGGGTCGTCCGTGGGAGCCTCAGGATCCTGGAGCACCTGCGCCAGCGCCACAACGTCGGCCCAAGGACCAGCAGCAAAGTCCAGAATGTCCGCAGGAACATTGCCCACATCAGGCAGCCTCCGGATGTCCGCCGCTATTTTTTCTGCCAGCATTTCACGCCGCTCTGCGTGCAACTGGGCTTTTTCCTGGGCCTCCTGATGGGCCCTGAGCTTGCGCTCCTGGGTGTCCCAGGCAGATTGCAAGGCCTTGAGCACCGTATCAAAGGGACCGGCGTCCTTGATCTCGGCGGCCGTCAGATGATCCACCGCACCCGTGACCAGCCGCATGAAATTGCTGAAACCGGGCGCGGTTTCGGCGCCAAATGCCAGGCTGCGCTGCGTCAGCTCGTCCAGCATGCGCCGGGCAGGATGATTGCCATCGGTGAAAAAACGGCCGTCATGCTGCACCAGCTGCTTGAGCGGGGACTCCAGTCTTTGCACTGCCTTTTGCACGGGCGGCAGCAGCCGGGTGTCCTGCGCGATGTTGAACATCATGCGCCCCACCACCTCCATGGCCACGGCCGTGGACTGCGTCGCCCCGTCCATGGGCATGGTGGCATACACCACCGGAGCCACGCCGGGCGGCAGGCGCCAGCCGGTCAGGGGTGCGGCCAGGGAGCCCGGTTGACTGACGCTGCCACCACTGGAACCACCGGCAAGCCTCCCCACCAGCCTCTCCAGCTGAGCGATGTCTTCCATGGCTTCGGCAGCCGCATTGGCGGGGTAATACGCGCCGCCCGAACCTGACACCGGGCCACTACCCGCTGCATGCCCGCTGGGGACAGGCACCATGCCTTGCGCAGGCATGCCACCCGCCACGGGCACGGTGCCATAAGCACGCGGGTCAAACGGATCGCTACCTGCCAGCATCTGGCGCAAAATGCCCACGGTCAGCAGCGCCTCTTCGGCCGCGGGCGCCATGCCACCTTGCTGGGAGTCCCCGCTCCAGCCTGTGGCCGCCCCACCGCCACCGCGACCATAGCCACCACCGTAGTCCCCCATGGGGGCGTTCATGGAATGGCCATAGCCTGAATAACCACTGCCGTAACCTGTCCCTGGAGCACCGTAACCGGTGCCGTAACCCGAGCCACCACCGTAGCCGGAGCCGCCGCCACTGCCCGACGGCGTGCCCAGCACGGCATAGCCCACCGGCTGCACGCCATGTTCGCGCAGGCTGGCGGCCGCGCGGCGATATTCCTCGACCAGCAGTTTGCCCAACAGGTCCCGCATGTGCTGCATCCACAGCTGGCGGACTTCGGGCGACACGCCGGTGTCGCCGACCACCTGCTGCAGTGCACGGATATAGCTCTCAGGCCGCAGCGGGTTGCGCTCTGGCTGCACGCTGCGCAAGCCTTGTGCCGAGCTCACCAGGGTATTGAGTTCGGCCAGCACAGCGTCCGTGGCGTGCAGCGCGGACTGCTGCGCCTTGGACAGCTCGACTTGCGCCTGCATTTCGCTCTCATCCATGAGCGAGAGTTCGCCATAGTCCATGCCGATGTCTGCGGCGGTGTGCCCCTTGGAGGTGGAGGGGCCTTCCGCAAAAGTCTCCAGCAGCGACATCGAATAGCCCTTGACCAGGGCCGTCTCATGCTGGTTCAGCAAGCGCAGGCTGTCACTGACCAGGTTGCGCTGCTGGATATTGCGCACCTGCGACTCTTCCTCTATCAGGGCACTCTGGGTGACCTTGACCAACTGCTGCATCAACGCCTCGCCTCCGCGCACAGCGTTGACGACACAGGCACGAAAAACGGTTCTCGTACGAGATGCAGATTGGGACATGGTGGGGAGGGTCGGCAGGCAGATTTCCGGTTGCAATCCTACTTGACCCAAGAGCCTATGAGAGGTTTTTCAATCACAGTCGGGCAGCTTACTTCAGGGCTTTGTAGCGCATGCGCTTGGGCTTGGCCCCTTCTTCACCCAGTCGCTTCTTCTTGTCGGCCTCATATTCTTGGTAATTGCCGTCAAAGAACGTCCACTGGCTGTCACCCTCGGCGGCCAGGATATGGGTGGCAATGCGGTCGAGGAACCAGCGATCGTGGCTGATAACCAACACCGTGCCCGCGTATTCCAGCAAGGCGTCTTCCAGAGCGCGCAGGGTTTCCACATCCAGGTCGTTGGATGGCTCGTCCAGCAGCAGCACGTTGCCGCCCGCAATCAGCGTCTTGGCCAGGTGCAGGCG
>DAIQRN010000158.1:0-6138 GCA_036786185.1 Acidovorax sp.
GCCAGCGAGGTCATGGCCATGATGGTCACGTCCTGGATGGCCTGCACCTCCAGCGTGCGCATGGCGACCTCGCGCTCCAGGTAGCTGCTCTTGTCGCGCAGGAAGTCCGCCGTGGCCTTGAGCGCCAGGTGCGTGTTGACCCGCGCCAGCAAGATGGGCGGGCTGATGGGCTTGGAGATGTAGTCCACGGCGCCCAGCGTGAAGCCCATGCGCTCGTCCTGGAGCTCCGAGCGCGCGGTGAGAAAGATCACCGGAATATCGCGCGTGGCGGGCAGCGCCTTCAGGCGCCGGCACACCTCGTAGCCGTCCAGGTCCGGCATCATCACATCGAGCAGGATCAGGTCGGGCGGCGTGTCGGACTGCGCGATCTTGAGCGCCTTCTCGCCATGGTTGGCCACCTTCACCAGGTAGTGCTCGCGCAACAGGCTGCCCATGAGGGTGAGATTGTCGGGCGTGTCATCCACCACCAAAACCGTGGCGATGGGCTTGTCCACAAAGGTGGAAAGCGATGGGGCAAAGGGCGCGTTGTCCATGGCGTCGGCTTCCTGCGTGGTTCGTCGTGCGCGGCTCAGGGCCAGGGCGCGACGGAGGGTTCGGTGCCCGGCGCCGCCGCCATGGCCCCCAGGGCTTGCTCAAAATCGAAGTTCAGGGCGTGCGCCTGAACCAGGGCAAAGACGGGCCCCAGCGCCGACTGCAGCGCGGGGCCATGGTGCTTGAAAAACTCGGTCGCTTCAGGGTCGTCCTGCTCCAGCAGGCTGCGCAGGCGCTGCAGCGCGCTGGCCGGCGACAGCGGCGCCGCATCCACGGCAGTCGCTGCTGCCGCAGCGGGCGGCACGGGCTGCTGCGCCCAGCACTGCAGCGCCTGCAAGAGGGGCGGCAAGTCCGCAGCCAGTGGCTCCAGCAACCTGGCCGCCTCGCTGCGCTGCCCGCTGCGCAGGGCCTGCTCCACCGCCTGGGCACGGTCTGCCACAGACTGCGCGCCGATGTTGGCGGCCACGGAGCGCAGCGTGTGCACCAGGCGCTCGGCCAGCATGGCATCCCCTGCCTCCAGCGCCCGCTGCGTGTCGGGCAGCACCGTGGCCTGGCCCTGGGCAAAGCGGCGCAGCATGTCGGCGTACAGGCCCGCCTTGCCCAGGGCGCGCTGCAGGCCCAGGGCGGTGTCCAGCCCCGGGGCCTGCGGCCAGGGCCCTATGGTCTCTACGGCCCGCACGGCCGGTGCGGCCGCTGCCGTGGGTGGATCCGCTTCGGCACCCTGCACCGGTGCCTGTCCCAGGCCGGGGCGCGGGCGTATCCAGCGCGCCAGGGCGGCCCACAGCGCTGCGGGCTCGATGGGTTTGGCCACATGGTCGTTCATGCCCGCGGCAAAGCAGCGCTGGCGGTCAGCCTCCATGGCGTTGGCCGTCATGGCCACGATGGGAAGTTCGGCAAACCGCGGCGTACTGCGCAGCCGACGCGTGGCGGTTTCGCCGTCCATGACGGGCATCTGCATGTCCATCAGCACCACGTCGTAGGTCTTGCGCTCGATGCAGTCGATGGCGGTCTGCCCATCGCCCGCCACATCCACCAGGAGGCCCGCATCCTGCAGCAGTTCGGCGGCCACGATCTGGTTGAGCTCGTTGTCCTCCACCAGCAACACCGAGGCCCCCCGGATTTGCGGCGGCGGCTCGTCCGCGGCACGGGGCGGCTGCGCCGGACCGTACGGGCTGCAGGCAGCGCTCTCGTGGGGCTGCATCAGCGTGTCGAACAGCAGCGATGCGTTGACCGGCTTGATGAGCACTGTCTCGATGCCCTGCGCGCATCACGTCCTCGCGGCCGTAGGCGGTGACCATGAGCATCTTGGGCACCTCGGGCAGGCCCAGGGCGCGGATGTGACCCGCCAGCTCCACGCCGTCCATGCCGGGCATGTGCCAGTCCAGCAGCAGCAGGTCAAAGCGCTTGCGCTGCGCCATGGACGTGCGCAGCTGCTCCAGCGCCTGCAAGCCGGAATGCGCCTGCACGACCTCAAAGCCCATGGCCAGCAGCATGTCGGACAGCACGGTGGCGGCGGTCTGGTTGTCGTCCACCACCAGCACGCGGTGCCCGCGCAGATCGGGCGGCGGCAGCAGAACACGCGCCGGTGCCCCACGGGTAAGCGGCACTACCGCCCAGAAGGTGGAACCCTCGCCAAAGCGGCTTTCCGCACCCACCTCGCCCCCCATCAGCTCGGCCAGACTCTTGCAAATAGCCAGCCCCAATCCCGTGCCTCCATAGCGGCGCGTCGTGGAGGTGTCGGCCTGCTGAAAGCTCTGGAACAGCCGCCCCATCTGCTCGGGCGTTATGCCGATGCCCGTGTCGCGCACCTCAAAGCGCAGCAGCACGCGCTGGCCGAAGTCTTGCTGCAGTCGCACGGCGATGCTGATCTCGCCCTGCTCGGTGAACTTGATGGCGTTGTTGGCGAAGTTGATGAGAATCTGCCCCAGCCGCAGCGAGTCGCCCACCAGGTTGGGCGGCACATCGGCCGCCACGTCGCACACCAGCTCCAGCCCCTTCGCGCCCGCCTTGTAGCCCACCACGTCCGCAACGCTCTCCAGCATGCGGTCCAGCACAAAGGGCTGCGCCTCCACCGTCAGCTTGCCCGCCTCGATCTTGGAAAAATCGAGGATGTCGTTGATCACGCCCAGCAGGTGCTGGCCTGCCTGCTGGATCTTTTCCACGTAGTCATGCTGGCGCGGCGAGAGACCGGATTTGAGCGCCAGGTGCGACATGCCGATGATGGCGTTCATGGGTGTGCGAATCTCATGGCTCATGTTGGCCAGGAAATTGGATTTGAGTGCTGTGGACTCCTCTGCCAGCTCCTTGGCTCGGCGCAAATCCTGCTCGGCCTGCTTGCGATCCGTGATGTCCACAAAAGTCCCAATGGCGCCGCCCGGCGAACCATCCGCACGCGAGAAACCATGCAGCCAGAACAGCGTGTGATGCATTTGCCCGTCGGCATAGGGCAGGTCCACCTCCTTGTGCACCCACTCGCCGCCTTGCAGCGCCTCCCGCGCGTCATGGTCGAATTGAGTGCGAATGCTCTCAGGCAAGAAGGTGAGCTCCATCACGGTCTTGCCGATCAGCTTGTCACGCTCCACGCCAAACGCCTGCTCATAGGCGCGGTTGAAGCCGAGGTAGCGGCCATCCTCTCCCTTGTAGAACAGGGGCACCGGAATGGCGTCGATCAACGCCTGCTGAAACGCCAGTTGCCCGGCCACCTGGGCCTCCAGCAACTTTTGATCCTGGATGTCCACGTTGACGCCCACCACCCGCAAAGCCTTGCCTGCAGTGTCGCGGACGATGCGCGAGGCCGACAGGAACCAGCGCGCCTCGCCGTCGGGCCGCACGATGCGCCATGAATCGCGAATGTGCGTGTCGCTGCCCGCAAGTGCCTGATTGAAATGCACCACGGCCCGGTCACGGTCTTCAGGATGTAGAGAGTTCGCCCAGTCACTGCGGCTGCGCACCTTGTCGCCGGGCGGCAGGCCCAGCATGGCAACGAGCTTGTCGCTCCACACCAGGTGGCCGGTCTGCAGATCCAGGTCGAAAACCCCCACTTTGCCGGCCTCCTGCGCTATCTCCAGGCGGTCGCGGGCCTGCTGCATGGCCGCCTCGGCGCGCCGCTGCGCGGTGACGTCCTCGTGCAGGCCCACGATGCCAATGCGCTTGCCATGACGGTCCAGCACGGGCGATAGCATGACCTCATCGTGGTAGAGGCTGCCGTCCTTGCGGCGGTTGACAAACTGCCCTTGCCAGGAGCGCCCGGACAGCAGGGCGGACCACATGGCCTGGTAGGTCTGTGCGGGCGTTTGGCCGCTGGCCACGATGGAGGGCTTCAAGCCCCGCACCTCGGCCAGCGTGTAGCCCGTGTTGCGCTCGTACTGGGTGTTGACCCAGTCAATACGCCCCTCGCCATCGGTAATCACCACCGACACGGGGCTGCTCTGCAGTGCCGTCCCCAGGAGCTGAAACCGATCCAGCGCCGCCGCCATGCGGGCACGGTTGCGCAGCACATCCAGCAGCAGCAGCCCGAGCAGGAACAGCAGCACGAAGGCAACACCGCCCACCTGCAGGCGCTGCGCAGGAGGCATCAGCGTGCTGGTGTCGTCAAGAAGCACCAGCTGCCAAGGGCCGCCCGGGTCTTTCCAGTCGATGTCGCGGCGGCTCAGCGCGTAGTGCGTGCCATTGATGAGCACTTCACTCGCTTGCGCAGAAAAAGGCAGCGCGGACGCCACGCCGTTGTCAAACAGATGGCCAAACTGGCGCGTGGCACGGATGGCGTCGATGCGGGCCTGCGTGAGCGGCGGTGCCACCGCATACTGCCATTCGGGTTGCGTGGAAGCGAACGCCACACCCTGTGGCGACAGCAGCACTGCAGGACGCCCAGCCCCGCGCAGCAATGCCTCCACGCCCCCGAAGCCGGCCTTGAACATCACCACGCCGATGATGGTGCTGACGGGGGTGTCGCTGTCATACAGCGGCGCCGCGTAGTACAGGCCGCGCTCGTGCGAGCGGCTGCCCATGGCGGCATAGACGCTGATCGCGCCCGCGACGGCCTGCTGAAAGTAAGGCCGGAACGCCAGGTTGATGCCCGTGGAGCGGGTACCCGCCGTTTCATGCGCCACCACGGTGCCATCGGCCGACATCACATACACCCCATTCACCAGAAAGCGGCCACGCGCCACACCCAGCCGCGCCAGCGCATCGGGGTGGTCCGGCGCCAGCTTGCCCCGGGCCATGTCCTTGAGCAAAGGCTCGCTCAAGCCCAGCAGCGAGACGGCTCCCACCAAGCCGCTGCCCAGGGTCTGGCTGATCAGGAGGTCCGCCTTCTGCTGTAACTGGTGCTCCCGGTCCGCCTCGCGCTCACCTGCGCGCCAATGCACGACGCCCTGGATTGCCAGCCAGGCGCCCAGCAAGGCCAGAACCACCAGCGCCGCCAAACCCTGCCGGCTGAGGGCACGGGTGTCGAGCACCTTGTCCAGAAACATGCCAACACCTGCGGCTGCGCGCTTCATGCCAGGCCTTGCTCGGGTGGGTGCTGCGCGTTAGCGCATGGGGAACAGCAAGGCATCGATACCCTCCACCGGCCCGGGCCGCCCAAACAGATACCCCTGGAACCCCTCGCAGCCATGCAGCCGCAGGAACGAGAGCTGCCCCGTCGTCTCCACGCCCTCGGCCACCACTTCCAGGTCCAGGCTCCTGGCCAGCGCCAGGATGGTGCGCACGATGGCCGCATCGTTGGGGTCCGTGAGCACGTCCTGCACAAAGCTCTGGTCGATCTTGATCTGGTCGAGCGGCAATCTCTTGAGGTAGGACAGCGACGAGTAGCCTGTGCCAAAGTCATCCAGCGCAAAGCCCACGCCTTCGCTTTTGAGCTGCACCATGCGCGCTATGGTGTCTTCGATGTCCCCAAGCAGCAGGCTTTCGGTGAGTTCGAGCTTGAGCTTGCGGGGGTCGGCGTTATGGTCCCGCAAGGTTTGCAAGCACCTGCGCGACAAAGTCAGGCTGGCGAAACTGGCGCGCGCTGACGTTGACGGAGATGGACAGCGGGGCGGTTTCTGGCTGCTGGCTCCAGCACTGCAGTTGTTCGCAGGCGGTTTGCAGCACGTACTGGCCCAGGGGGAGGATGAGGCCGGTTTGCTCGGCCAGCGGGATGAACTCACCCGGGCTGATCATGCCGCGCTGGGGGTGGCGCCAGCGCACCAGGGCTTCTACGCCCAGCAGGCGGGCGTGGTGATCGACGACGGGCTGGTAATGCACCAGCAGCTCATTGCGGGCCAGCCCCTGGCGCAGGTCCGCCTCCAGGTTGGAGCGTGCATTGACGGCAGCCTGCATGTCGGGGTCGAAGAAGCGCTGGGTGTTGCGCCCGGCGGCCTTGGCCTGGTACATCGCCAGATCGGCGCGCTTGAGGAGCTCATCGACCGACAGGCGTTCTTCGCCAAACAGGGTGATGCCGATGCTAGGGGTGCTGTAGTGCTGGCCGCCATCCAGCTCAAAGGGCCGGTTGAGGCTGTTCAGCAGTTTTTCGGCGACCGCCTCGGTCTGCGCGGCGGCGTCGGGCGCTTCGGGGGCCAGGGCTTCGAGCATGACGACGAATTCGTCGCCGCCAAAGCGGGCGACGGT
>DAIQRN010000159.1:0-6121 GCA_036786185.1 Acidovorax sp.
GGTCATGGCTAGGCAGGCTATCAGGTTAGGGGGAAAGAAGATGCGGCAGGAATTCTTGTACCAGTTGTGAGACGGCCCGCGCTTGCAGGGCATCGCGTGATTTCTTCAGCGGATCGCGCGTGGGGCTGGTGGCCAGGGCGTGCTTGAGCTTGCTGAAGGTAACTGGGTGCAGTGTGGTCATGAGTGCCATATGGCCTGATGCCGAAACAACCATTTGCGCAAAGCGCTCGGCCGATACCATTTGCGCGCCATTGCCCACTTGAACCACCCAGAAGTCGCGCTCTGCGGAGGTAGCTTGCAGCGGGTGGGGGTCACCGCTTTTCGCCATGCGCCGGATCACATCCACTTCAAACCCGCTGGCATTGACTGCGGTGTAGAGCTGGTCGTCGCGCAGGTCGAAGGTGGAATCCACTTTCTGCAATACGGACAGCAATGATTCATTGCGGCTTTCCAGAGTGGACGCCAGCAGCAGGTGTTTTTGCGTGTCCATGAGCAGGTCGATGTCCTGCGTGGTGGTGGCTTCGTCGGCGAGACGCACGCCACAGGCGCTCTCGTAGGCAAACAGAGCGTGTGTACCGACGGCGAGGAAGTGCTCGCCGATGCCAGATTTGTGCAGTTGGTTGAGGATCTGCACGACGATTTCCGGCGTGCGTCCCACCCGGTGAGCGCGGTTGAGCTTCTGGTGCAACTGCGCCGCCTGGCGCAGCCCGGTTACGCGCGCGGTGGTTTGTCGCTTGCGTTCCATGAATTTGGCGTACACCGCTTCGGTTTCGGTACTGCGGGGACCGAGGGATTTTTGTGAGTTGTCGGAGTTGGTGCGGATCAGGTATGTCTTGCCGCTTACTTGACGCCAGAGCATGGAGCCGCGTACGGCCATGGCGGCTTTCTCGGCGTCGCGCAGGGCCATGAACACCGACTCGGCGTCGATGTATTGCTTCTTTTGCAGATCGCTGAGTTCGTGCCAGAACATTTTTTCAGTATAAATTCGAAAAATGAAGCTTCATACTGAAAATGAGGAACGGAGCCCGGAAACCATCCCGTGCCTGGAGCATCATATGCGGGTGTGGTACTGCCGCGTTGCCCCAATGTCCATGGTTCAATTTAAGTGTTTTCGGCTTCTGATGTCTATGCAGCAAGCGCTAGTAGCTACTATATTGGTAGCATTCAGCGCCCTCCACTCTCTGCCCGCCGCTGCCCAGGGCGGTCTGCCCACCCTCGGCGACGGGTCTGAGCTCACCACCAGCGCCGAGCGCCGCCTGGGTGACCGCATCATCCGCGAGCTGTATCGCGACCCGGATTACATCGATGACGCCGTGCTGGCGGAATATGTCCAGGGCATCTGGCAGCCCTTGAAGGCGGCGGCCAAGGCGCGGGGGGAGCTGTCGCCGGAGCTGGAGGAGCGCTTTGCCTGGCAGATTCTGCTGGGCCGCGACCGCACGGTGAACGCCTTTGCGCTGCCTGGCGGCTACCTGGGCGTGCATCTGGGGCTGATCGGGGTGGTGGCGACGCGCGACGAGCTGGCCTCGGTGCTGTCGCATGAGCTGAGCCACGTCACGCAGCGCCACATTGCGCGTCTGCTGTCGCAGCAGAGCAAGCAGACGCCGCTGATGCTGGGCGCCATGATTCTGACGGCGCTGGCCGTCAGCAAGAACCCCGGTGCGGCGCAGGCGCTGATGGTGGGCGGGCAGGCGCTGGCCATTCAGAACCAGCTCAACTTTTCGCGCGACATGGAGCGCGAGGCCGACCGCGTGGGCTATGGCCTGATGGGGCCGGCGGGCTTTGCGCCTCAGGGCTTTGTGAGCATGTTCGAAAAGCTGCAGCAGGCCAACCGGCTCAACGATAACGGCTCCTGGCCTTACCTGCGAAGCCACCCGCTGACCACCGAGCGCATGGCCGACATGCATTCGCGCACGCCCATGGGCAGCGCGGCGGCAGCCCCCGTGGCCACGCTGGAGCACGCCATGGTCGCCGCGCGGGCGCGGGTGTTGTCCAACCCCGGCGTGGACACCTTGCGCCAGTGGGTGGCCGAGCCCCAGAGCAGCGGGTTTGCCGCGTTGCCGCCCGCCCGCCGCGCTGCCGTGCTGTATGCGGCCGCGCTGGGCAGCAGCCAGTTGCGCGATGCTGGCGGCGCGCGGGCGACGGCGACCCGGCTGCACGAGGTGGTACGGGGCGACCCGGCCGCTGAGCGGCTGGTGCGCCTGCTGTCGGCGGATATTGAAATGGCGGCGGGCGATGCCGCTGCCGCCCTGGGCGCGCTGGCCAACCTGCCAGGCGACACGGCCGTGCGCCGGCCTGAGCTGGTGCTGCGCGCCCAAGCGCTGCTGCGCGTGGGGCGGCCGGCAGAGGTCACCGGGGCCTTGCAGACCTGGGTGGCGGGCCACCCGGAGGACGCCACCGTCTGGCAGTTGCTGGCCTCCAACTGGCAGGCGCAGGGCCAGCCGCTGCGTGCCGTGCGCGCCGAGGCCGAGGCGCGGGCCGCGCACTACGACTACGCGGCGGCGGTGGACCGTTTCAAGGCGGGTCAGGACCTGGCGCGGCGCGGTGGGCCGCAGGTGGACCACATCGAGGCGTCCATCATCGACACCCGGCTCAAGGTCGTGGAATCACTTCTTCGCGAACAGGCCGCCGAGCGCTGACTCGATCAGCACGCCCAGCGCCGAATAGATCAGCGAGCCGAGCAGGGCGGCGCCAAAGCCGCGCACCTGAAAGCCGTCCAGCACGCTGGCGGCGGCCCAGAACATCAGGGCGTTGATGATGAACAGAAACAGCCCCACGGTGACGATGGTGACCGGCAGCGTCAGCACCACCAGCACGGGCCGCAGTACCACGTTGAACAGGCCGATGACAAAGGCCGCGATCAACGCCGAGGTAAAGCTGTTGACCTGAACGCCGCTGTAGATGTAGGCCACCACCAGCAGTGCCGCGGCGCTGAGCAGCCATTTGAGAAGTAGTTTCATGGCCGCAGGATAGCACCCGCCTGTGGCAAAGAAAAAGGGCCCGGCGGGCCCTTGGGTGGTGATCCAGCCGCCGGATTCACTCCAGCGCCAGCATCCACAGGGCGCCACAACCCGTCAGCAAGCTGCCCAGCAGCGTGCCGGGCTGGGCGCGTGGCCAGTGGCGGCCACCCGCGTCCTGGGTCTGCGGGGCGTCGGACTTGGGCCTGCGCGCATCCACCACCTGGGCGGCTGCGGGCTGGGAGGCCTGCAGCTGCTCGGTGAGCTCGGCCAGCGGCCCCTTGGCCACCACGGTGGTCACGTTGTGGGCGGGCGCCCGCAGGGCGGGCAGGATCTGGGCAAACAGCTTGTCCGCCCATTTGGTGCGCCAGTTCTCGCGCGCGCTGTGGCTCACCCATTTGCTGATGCGGTGCGTCATGCGGGGCGCGCAGGCTACCAGCACCCACTGGGTCGGCGCGATGGCCTCCCGGGCGCACAGGGGTGCCAGCACCTGCTGGGCGTACGCCGCGTCGTCCACGTACACGATGACTCTGTGGTTCATGCCATCTCCTGACAAGAGAAGCGCAGGGAAGGCGCCCGCAGGCACCGGCCCATCAGCCTTGTTGTTCGGCTGGCCCAGCAGCGGCAGCGCGGCGCGACAGCACCAGCTTGCCCACGGCCAGCACCAGCAGTGCACCCACGATGTGCGAAGCCCAGTACAGGGTGTCGGGGATAACGGCCATGCCCTTGTCATCCACTCCACCCCACTTGGGCATCCAGTCCACGATGGCGGGGTTGACGAAGGCGGGATCCGTGACCAGCATGCCGCCGGCGATCCAGCCCAGCAACATGCCGCCCAGGGTGATGATCATGGGGAAGCGCTCCATCAACTTGATGACCAGCTGGCTGCCCCAGACGATGATCGGGATGGAGATGAGCAGGCCCAGCACGACCAGCAGGAACTGGTGCTCACCCGCGTTCTGCGCGGCGCCGGCGATGGCGATCACGTTGTCCACGCTCATCACCAGGTCAGCCACGATGATGGTCTTGATGGCGGCCAGAAGCTTGTCGCTGCCTTGCACATCGCCATGGCCGTCTTCGTCTGGCGCCAGCAGTTTGACGCCGATCCACACCAGCAGCAGCGCGCCCACAAACTTCAGGAACGGCAGCGCCAGCAGCGTCATTGCAAACGCGATCAGGATCACCCGCAGGACGATGGCACCGGCCGTACCCCAAATGATGCCCTTGGTGCGCTGGGCGGGGGGCAGCTTGCGGCAGGCCAGCGCGATGACCACCGCGTTGTCGCCGCCCAGCAGGATGTCGATGATGATGATCTGCCCCAGGGCGATCCAGAATGCAGGCGAAGCCAAAAAGTCCATAAATTCCTCAGTGTCAATGCGCAAAAAGGAGGGGCCGCCGCCACTGTAGCGCCGAGTCCATCCCAGGGATAGAGGGCTTGCAGACGCAGGATGATCAAGGACGGGCCCGCAAGGGCTGTGGACATGCGAAGGACGGCCTTGATCAGCCCCCTGCGGAGCCCATCAAAGGTCTTGCTCGGCCCGGCACCCTGGTAGGTGCGCCAAGCCCGGACCGCCGGAAGCAGTGCTTCGTATTGACGACGGTTCCGTTGTGCCGCTCTTTCGGAGCCAGGGTGTCTGGCCATGTCGGGCGGCGGTTTGGGAGCTACTCCCCTTCGAAGCCGCGATTGGAACATTGCCAGCCCCATCGCGCAAGTGGGGGGAGATTGTGGATAGTGCGTAGGCCCGGCCGGGGCCGGCGGCTATGATCCACCCCCCGTTTGCACCTCAATCCATGGCTGCCCTGCACATCACCGACATCGAAGCCGCCATCAACCACTGGCGCAGCCGTGCGCCGTCGGCCGACGGCGTCGCTTTGGGGCCCGAACTGTGCGCTCTGGGCGAGGTGTATGCGCGCATGGCTTACGAGCGTGTGCACGACATCGACGAGGACGCCATGCCACCTGAGGCCCTGGCCGCCTGGCTGGCCTGGTACGACACCACGCCCGATACGCCCTGCATCGCGATCTGTTCCACCAGCCAGGGCGACGATCTGTGCAAGGGCTGCGGGCGCACGTTTGACGAGGTGCAGTTCTGGCCCGCCTTCACGCCCTTTGAAAAGCGCGCCGTGTGGCGGCGCATCACGCTGGAGCATTCCGCCTGGCGCTTCAACCGCTACGCCGAGCGGGCGGCCGAAGGGGCGGCGCCGCAGGTCGCTGAATAAAACGGCCCAAAAAAACGCAGGCCTGTACGCCGTGCCGCCAAACCGCTAAGGTGGCCCCATGCTGCGCCTGACCCAAGCCCCCAACATCGCCATCGCCACGCTGTGGGCCGACCTGCTGTGCGAGGCGGGTATGGCAGCGTCGGTGCAGCGTCAGTACCTGGGCGCGGCGGCGGGCCATTTGCCGCCGGACCAGTGTCTGCCCGAGATCTGGCTGGAATATGACGAGCACGCCAGCCGTGCGCGCAGCCTGCTGCAGGCGCTGCAGGACTTGCCGCAACGCCGCTGGGCCTGTCGCTGCGGCGAGGTGGTGGAGGGCGGCTTTGAGCAGTGCTGGCAGTGCGGTGCACTGATGCCGAGAGATGCCTGAATCAGTCCTGATTTGATAGCTTCTAGCGCTTTATGGATAAGCGCTGGAGGTCGATTTGACTGAAAACCCGCTTACTTCCAGCGCACCGGCTCCACGTGCACGCTGCCCAGCCCGCTGCTCAGGGTGATGGCGCCTTCCTGCACCGTGGCCTGCAGCTGCATGCTGCGCTCGGCCAGCTGCGCCAGGGCCTGCGACGCCTCGGTGGGGATGCGCCACACCTGCAGCTTGTCCAGCCGCGAGAGCTTGGATTCGATGCCCTTCCACCAGACCTCGGCGGCGTGGTTGAAGCAATAGACGATCACGGAGTCCGCCTTGCTGCAGGCCTTGGTCAGCGGCTTGTCCTCGGGCTGGCCGACCTCGATCCACACGCGCTTGCGGCCCGTGAAGTCGGTCAGCGAGGCGTCTGGATCGTCCGGGTCGGACAGGCCCGCGCCAAAGGCCAGCGTGGCGTCGCCGTTGCACAGGTCGTTGAGCTCATGCGCCTGGATGGCCAGGGCCGTCAGGCGGATCATCATGCGCTCGTCGGTCTCGCTGGGGTGGCGCGCCAGGGTGAGGGCATGGTCGGCGTAGTAGCCGTGGT
>DAIQRN010000006.1:0-20374 GCA_036786185.1 Acidovorax sp.
CTTATTTGTACAGCGCCAGCACCTACCTCATCGACAAGTCGCGCATGGACTGGGCACCGCCCACGGCCATCGCCGTGGCGCTGGCCTTCTTCGTGGTGTTCTGGCTGCTGTACGACGGCATCTGCCGCATGTTTGGCCAGAAGAAGAACGGCGACGCCATCGTGGGCGCGCTGGTGCTGGTGCTGGTGTGCGTGGCCTCGTGGCTGGCATGCCACTGGTTTGCGGGCCGCGCCGCCTTCCTGCTGGTGGGCGCCATGATCGCCACGGCCATGAGCGCCAACGTGTTCTTCTGGATCATCCCCGGCCAGCGCACGGTGGTGGCGCAGATCAAGGCCGGCCAGCCGGTGGACCCGATCCACGGCAAACGCGGCAAGCAGCGCAGCGTGCACAACACCTACTTCACGCTGCCGGTGCTGTTTGCCATGCTCAGCGGCCACTACAGCTTTACCTGGAGCCACCCGCAGAACTGGCTGGTGCTGATCCTGATGATGTTCGCAGGCGCGGCCATCCGCCAGTTCTTCGTGATGCGCCACGGCTTCAAGCTGGGCCGCAATGGCAACCCGCTGCCGTATGCGGTGGTGGGCGTGGCCGTGATCGTGGGCGCCATGGTGTGGATGCGGCCCGCACCGGTGGCCACCCCCGTGGCGAATGCTCCTGTTTCAGGAGCTGCCAGTGCAGATAAAACGGGCGCTAGCGGCCAAAATGGCTTCAAGGCCGTGCAGGCCGTGCTAGAGCAGCGCTGCTACCTGTGCCACGGCCCCCAGGTACAGATGAAGAACCTGCGGTTTGATTCGCCCGATAGCGTGGGGCAGCACGCCCAAGCCATCTACCAGCAGGTGGTGGTGCAAAAGCTCATGCCCATGAATAACGCGACGGGCATTACCGATGCAGAGCGGGCGCTGATTGGGCGCTGGTTTGAGGCGGGGGCGGCGACGGGGCCTTGAGGGTTTGAAGTGTGGCGGCAGCGTTCGGCCAAGGATAGACGCTCGGTCTGCATCTCGCATAGCCGACGTTAATCACCGGTTCTAGGTCTTGGCAGACCGGACGAGGCCACGTAGACTGAATCGTGCACTCATTCCATAGACATCGAGGCTGCCCTTATGAATCGTCGAGACCGCGACTTCGTCGCTCTGTATAACGCCCTCTGGTACAGAGACTTTCCTGTCACTCCCAGTCGACTGGACATCAATCGTCGAGCACTCTGGACAACTCATATTGCGTCAACAGTCAAACAGAGTGCTGATCTCCTGGGCCTATTCACATGTTTTGAAACTGGAGGAAAGACGGATGCTGTCGTTGAAGATGCTGTGGGTAGGAAGTGGGCGAAGATAGAGTGGGAATGGATTCAGCCTCATGCCGACGGCGTCAATGAGATTGAAAAGCTTTCTTCAGCCATAGATGAGGCAGATACATTCATATTCATCGGCTACAGCCGAAGCGATGAGCCAGACCATTCAGCTATGAACATCGCTAAGATTCTTAAGACGTGGGGCGATATTGAAAAGCCTCTCATCGTATTCTTGGTGACATTTTCTCGCGAACATGGAAGGCGTCGGTTCGAGAAACTTCAAACTCATCTCATCCAGCGCGGCAACCATAGAAAATTGCGGGAGCAGCCAGCGCTACCTTGGGAGGCACTAGGAACTAAGTGGGAACAGGCTACCCAGCACAGCGAGGTCTAGTCCCTCTAACGCGATATCAGCGTCGGATCACGCTCGCCATCAGTACTCACTTAGCCCGAACATTGAGCGACTGCTTCCCCGGAGCGCGACAGTCCGTAATGGGCCCAAAGCGGCCTTTTTTGACCCGAGCGGCGTAGCGCCAATGACCTACTGCTTTTGAGCCCGGACACCATTTTTGAATCGATGGCGCGTTCTTGGGACGCGATCCAACCAATCCTTAAGCCGCCAACACATCCTGCAGCGCCCGCGTGGCAGCCACCGCCCCCAGGCTCGACTCGGTGAACCCGCCATGCAGCACCACTCCCGTGGATGCCTGCTTCGCCTCATGTTTGGCCACGGCGGCCAGGTTGGCCACTTCTTCGGCGTGCCGGAAGCGCCCGGGCGTGATGCGCACGGCACCAATGGCCAGCGTGGTGCACGGAAAGAACCGCTGCACGCCATGCCGGTCCTCGGCGTGGATGCCGCCTGCCAGCCGGGCGCTGTCGTCAAACAGCGTGATGGCCTCGCGTGCGAACTCGTCCACGATGTTCTTGCAGCGCTGCAGCCAGTTGCTGCTCTGGAAGAGCAGCATGAAGTCGTCCCCGCCCACATGGCCCACAAAGTCGCTGCGTGCGTCGCAGTGTGCCGTGGCCAGGCGCGCCACCAGGCGGATCATCTGGTCGCCGCGCCAGTAGCCGTAGTGGTCGTTAAAGGGCTTGAAGTTGTTCAGGTCCGCATAGCAGGCCACAAACTCGGTACCGCTTTCCAGCAAGCGCTGGATGTGCAGGCTGATGGGGATGTTGCCGGGCAAAAAGGTCAGCGGGTTGGCGTGGCGCGCGGCTTCGATGCGGGTTTCGGTCACGGCGCGCACCAGCTGGTCGCCGGTGCCCAGGCCGAGGTACCGGCCGTTGTCGGTGACGATGTAGCCGTCGTTCAGGTAGCGCTGGTCCTGCGAGGTGAGGATGCCCACCAGCTGGTCCACATCGCAGTCGAGTTCCACCACGCGGGGCGCCGTGTTGGCAAATGCCAGGCAGGGCTTGCGGCCGTGCACCTCGCGGAAGTACAGCGTGGCGTAGTGGTTCATGAACTGCTGGCGGTTGATGAGGGCCACGGGGCGGGTGCCTTCCACCACCGGCAGGGCGTGCAGGTCCGGGTGCTGGTGGAACAGGGTGGCGACCGCGTCGTTGCTGGTGCCCGGTGAGGCACAAGGCGCCTGCACCACCATCAGGCTGCGCAGGATGCCCGGGCGCGCCGTCTGCCCCAGGTGCGGCAGCACGGCCACGCGGCGGTCCTGCATCACCTCCTGCGCCAGCCGCTCCACGCTGTCGCGCGGCACGGCGGCGGGGCGCCCCAGAAGCCAGCCCTGGCCATAGGGGATGTCCAGATCCCGCAGCGCACGCAGGTCGTCCTGCGTCTCGATGCCCTCGGCAATGAGCTGGGTGCCATAAACCTGCGCAATCCCCTTGATGGCCTGCAGCATCTGCAGGTTCTCGGGGTGGTTGCTGATGTCGTGGATGAAGTACTTGTCGATCTTCACGAAATCGGGCTTCACCTCGGACCACAGCCGCAGGCTGGAGCGGCCGTCGCCAAAATCGTCCAGCGCCAGCCGTGCGCCGCATGCGTGCACGGCCTTGATGGCGGCGCGCAATTCGGGCATGTCGGTGACGCGGTCGTGCTCGGTGATCTCCAGCACCAGCATGCGCGCATGCATGCCAAAGCTGCGCACGGCCTGGCCCAGCATCAGGGGGCCGATGAACGCCACGCCATGCACCAGCGCATCGGCACTGATGTTCACGAACAGCCGCCCCTGCGCGCCCTGTGCGCCCCACTGCTGCAGGGCCGTGAATACGCACAGCAGCTCGAAGTCCTGCAGGATATGTTCGCGCCGGGCCTGGGCGAGCAAGGCGTCGGGGGTGTGCAAGGGGGAGCCCTGGGGGCCCCGGATCAGTGCTTCATGGGCGTAGATGCTGCCCTCGCGCAGGTCGGCCAGGGGCTGGAACACGCAGTGCAGCCCGCCCTCGTGCATAAGGCGCGCCAGCGGGCCCGTGCCCAGGCGCGCCGCTGGTGACAGCATGGCCATCATCGCTGCCTGTGGGCTCCCAAGGGTGTTGTGCGTCACGGTGGATAGGTTTCTCAGCAAGGGTGCAACGATATCCACCGGGTGTGACATGCTTGTTACACCCTGTTTCCGGTGATGCGCCGGGCTGGCGGGGGCATCGCTTTGGGGGCCCGGCCGCAGCATGTGTGCGCTGGCTCAACCTCCGCGCCGCCAGCGGGCCTCCGCGAGGGGCCGGTTTGATCTTGCTCAATGCCGCAGGGGCCGGGGCACGGCACAGTCCGTTCCATGCTGCCCTCTAACTATTTCTCGCTGCCCGCCCACACCGAGGTGATTGCCGCCGGTGAAGTGCTGCGCAGGCGCAACGAGGTGCTGACGTCCGTGCTGCACCTGGAAAGTGGCCGCGTGCTGCGCGGCGTGCTCGACGATGGCTACCTGCGCCACCAGCTGGGGGCCGTGGAAGGGCCGTTCTGGCTGGATGCTGCGTCCGCACTCATGGGCATGCCGCTGCCGGTGGACATGGTGGCTGACACCCGAGTCCAGGTGCGGCGCCTGCCCATCGAGGAATTTCGCCGCAGTCTGGCGGAAATGCCCGAAGGTGCGCGGGGCCTGCTGCTTGACATGGCGCAGGGCTACCGCCAGCAGTCGGAGCTGGCCGTGAGCCGGCTGGCGCAGGACGCCGAGTCGCGCTGCGCGCAGTGGCTGCTGCAGCATGCCGAGCCCCACCAGGCGGACAGCGGCGCCCTGCAGGTCACGCTGCACCTGCGCAAGCGCCTGATTGCCGCCCAGCTGGGCATTGCACCCGAAACCTTCTCGCGCGTGCTGCGCCACCTGCGCGAGCTGGGCCTGGTGCATGGCACGGGCAACGTGCTGAACCTGCCTCACCCCCGCGCCCTGCAGTCCATGGCAGGCTGCTGAAACGGGCGCGATCGGGGCGTGATCAGCGCGCTTTGGGGCCGCTTCGGCTCTAGGGTTTGTCCTTGGGCTTGACCGAGGGTTCCACCCAAGCCCCGGGGTGCGGGTGCTGCGTATATTCGTTGGCAAGAGCCCAGTCCGTACCCACGCGCCCATGTTCCACGCCACCGCCTTGCCCGGCATTTCCCCTGCGGAGAGCCCATGACGCCGCCAGCGCCACACGCGCTGCCGCCACAGGAGCCTGGCTGGTTCGTGCCTGGCCCGCTGGTGCTGCGCATGGTGCTGGTGGCGGTGTTGGCGGTGGCCTTTTCGGGGGGCGTTTCGGCCTGGCTGGTCACCCGCGCGTCGGGGCAGGAGGCCATGCGCCGCGTGGTGGCGCAGCAGACCGATGAGGTCGAGGTCGTGGCCCGCCTGCTGGCCAGCAAGATCGAGCAAAGCCAGAAGGTGCTGCGCACCGTGGCCGCCGGCATCACGCCGGGCATGCTGGACTCTCCCTCGTCACTGGAATGGGTGCTGCAGCAGGGCCTGCCCGCCGTGCAGTTCTTTGACGCCATGCAGGTGGCCCGCAGCAACGGCGAGCTGCGCCTGAACCTGCGCGGCGGCCGGCTGGAGAAGGCCGCCGACCTGGACCCGGCTGAGCGCGACGCGCTGCGCCGCACCCTGGTCGATGGCAAGCCGCTGGTCTCCGAGCTCATCGCGGGCCCCACGGCCGACGCGCGCGTCATGTTCACCATGCCGCTGCACCGCGAGGACGGCAGCGTGCTGGGCGTGGTGGCGGGCGCGCTGCGCCTGCAGTCGCAGGGGCTGCTGCCACCGTCGATGACGCTGCCCGCGCGCGACGATTCCCGGCTCATCGTCTTCACGCGCGACGGCACCATCCTGTCGCACTCCGACCGCACGCGCATCCTGGGCAAGGTGCAGGACGAGTCCGGCCTGGCGCCCGTCTATGCCCGCTGGCTGGAGCAGGCCCAGCCCGTGGCCGGGCGCGGCGCCACCCAGCTGGAGGCCCAGCACATCGTCAGCATGGCGGGCATGCCGCTGCCACAGTGGATCGTGGCGCGGGTCAGCCCCTCGCAGGCGCTGCTGGTCCCGTTGCGGGGCGCACAGCGCGAGGCCTGGTGGCTGGCGGCCGCCAGCATGGCGCTGTGCATGCTGCTGGTGGCTGCCGCCATGACCTGGATGGCCCAGCCCCTGGCCCACCTCACCTACAGCGCCCGCCAGATGCTGCAGCGCGGCGCCCGCCCACAGCCGCAACCACAGCCGCAGGAGGCTGGCGGCGACTGGCCGCGCACCGGCGGCGAGGTGGGCGAGCTGGTGCGCGTGTTCCAGGGCCTGGCGCAGCAGGGCAGCGCCGAGCAACTGCACAAGGCCACGCTGGACGGGCAGTTCCAGGCCGTGCTGGACCACGCCTCGGTGGGCATCGTCATCACGCGCAACGGCGTTCTGGAGGTGGTAGGCCGCCAGGCCTGCGTGATGCTGGGCTATGCCGTGGGCGAGCTGCCGGGCCGCCACGCGCGCACCCTGTACGCCAGCGAGGCCGACTACGCAGCCGTCGGTGCGCGCGTGCAGGCTGATTTTTCGGCCCACGGCGCCTTCGACGGCGACGTGTGCTTTCAGCGCAAGGACGGCAGCCCCGTCTGGGCCCGCGTGCAGGGGCGCGGCATGCAGCCCGACGAGATGGAGGGCGGCACGGTGTGGATCCTGGAAGACATCACCGCCGTGCGCGAGGCCCAGGTGCAGCAGGCCTGGGAGCGCACGCACGACGCGCTGACCCGCCTGGACAACCGCATTGCCTTCGACGAACGCCTGGAGCTGCTGCTGGCCGAGCGCTCGGCCCGCCCCCGCGAGCTGGACGCCACGGGCGAGCCCGCGGGCGACGGTGTGGTGCTGTTCATGGACCTGGACCATTTCACCGTGGTGAACGATGTGGCAGGCCACGATGCGGGCGACGACGTGCTGCGCCATGTGGCCCGCCTGCTGGAGTCGCAGGTACGCCAGATCGGTTGGGCCGCGCGCCTGGGCGGCGACGAGTTTGCCGTGGTCCTACCCGGTTGCGCGCTGGCCCGGGGCCAGGCGGTGGCCGAGCAGCTGCGCGCGTCGGTGCAGGCCTGGGAGCCGTCGTACCAAGGGCGCAGCTTCACGCTGGGGGTGAGCATCGGACTGGTGGTGCTGGACGCCAGCCTGCAGGATGTGCCGTCGGTGCTGTACGCGGCGGACATGGCCTGCTATGACGCCAAGCGGGCGGGCCGCAACCGGGTGGAGACGCGGTACGCGGGGGAGGCGACGGCGTCGGGCCGGGGAGCGCTGGGGGTGGCCTGATGCGGAGGTGTTTGGGGCTGCAACGCCTGTCCAGCAGACGCAGCCAATTTGTCAAAAAATATAGCTGCCAGCGCTTACCCCATAAGCGCTTGAGCCAAAAAACAGTCTAAACCCGCCCCAGCGCCCGCAGAACATTCTCTGCCGTCGCGGGCGCGGTCAGCACCACGGGGGCCGCGGCATCCACACCCTCGCGCCCGGCCGCCACCGCGTTGCGCAGCGCCTCGTACACGCTGATGGCCAGCATGAACGGCGGCTCGCCCACGGCTTTGCTGCCGCCCACGTTGTCCTCGCGGTTGGCCTCGGGCCACAGGTCGATCTTGAAGTGCGCGGGCACGTCGCCCGTGGCCGGGATCTTGTAGGTGCTGGGCGCGTGCGTGGCCAGGTGACCCTGGTCGTTCCACACCAGCTGCTCGGTGGTGAGCCAGCCCATGCCCTGCACAAAGCCGCCCTCGATCTGGCCGATGTCGATGGCCGGGTTGATGCTGTGGCCCACGTCGTGCAGGATGTCCACGCGCGTCACGCGGCTCTCGCCGGTCAGGGTGTCGATCACCACCTCGGAGCAGGCTGCGCCGTAGGCAAAGTAAAAGAACGGCCGGCCCGTGAGCGTGGCCTTGTCGTAGTGGATCTTGGGCGTGCGGTAAAAGCCGTCGCTCCACAGCTGGATGCGGTTGCCGTAGGCCTCCTTCACCACGTCGTCAAACTGGCGGACCTGCTTGGGCGAGATGACCTGGCCGCCCTCGAAGCGGATGGCCCCGGCGCCGCAGCCGTCCAGGCCGCACACAAAGGATGCCAGGTTGTCACGCACGTTGCGCGCCGCAAACTGCGCGGCACGGCCGTTCAGGTCGGTGCCGCTGCTGGCGGCCGTGGCGCTGGCGTTGGGCACCTTGCTGGTGTCGCTGGCGGTGACCAGCACGCGGGAGAGCGGCACGCCCAGCTCGTCGGCCACGATCTGCGCCACCTTGGTGTGCAGGCCCTGGCCCATTTCGGTGCCGCCGTGGTTCACCTGCACGCTGCCGTCGGTATACACGTGCACCAGCGCCCCGGCCTGGTTGAACAGCGTGGCGGTGAAGCTGATGCCGAACTTGACCGGCGTGATGGCCAGGCCGCGCTTGAGCACGGGGCTTTGCGCGTTCCAGGCCGAAATGGCCGCTTGGCGTTGCCGGTATTGCACGGATAGCTCCAATTTTGGTAGCAAATCATGCAGAATGTTGTCTTCTACCGCCATCTGGTAGTGGGTGACGTTGCGGCCGCCCTGGGCGTCCTTGCCGTACAGGTTGGCCAGGCGCACGTCCTGCGCGTCCAGGCCCAACGCTCGCGCAATGTCGCCCAGGATGGCCTCGATCACGATCACGCCCTGCGGGCCGCCAAAGCCGCGAAAGGCCGTGTGGCTCTGCGTATTCGTCTTGCAGCGGTAGGACGCGATCTCCACGTCGCTCAGGTAGTAGGCGTTGTCGCTGTGGAACACGGCGCGGTCGGCCACGGGGCCGGAGAGGTCGGCCGAGAAGCCGCAGTTGGCCGCCATCTGCAGCTTCAGGCCCATGATGCGGCCGGTGGCGTCGAAACCCACGTCGTAGTCGTACGCGAACGGGTGGCGCTTGCCGGTGACCATGAAGTCCTCGTCCCGGTCCAGGCGCAGCTTGATGGGGCGGCCCAGCTTGTTCGCGGCCACGGCGGCCCACACGGCCAGGTGGCCGGCCTGCGTTTCCTTGCCGCCGAAGCCGCCGCCCATGCGCCGGCATTCGACCTTGACGGCATGGTTGTCGATGCCCAGCGCGTGTGCCACCCAGTGCTGCACCTCGCCGGGGTGCTGGGTGCTGGAGTAGATCCACCACTGCCTCTGCTCCAGCGGCAGGGCGTAGGCGATCTGGCCTTCGAGGTAGAAGTGTTCCTGGCCGCCCACTTCGAACTGGCCGCTCAGGCGGTGCTGCGATGCGGACAGGCCTGCAGCGGCGTCGCCCCGGCGCACGAACACCGGCGGCAGCACATAGCTCTGGGCCGCCAGCGCGTCCTGCACGGTGAGCACGGCCGGCAGGGGCGTGATGTCGAGCTTCACGGCCCGCACCGCGCGGCGCGCCTGCATGACCGAATCGGCCACCACCAGGCCGATCACCTGGCCGATGTGCTGCACGGTGTCGATGGCGAACACGGGCTCGTCGTGCGCAAAGGCGGCCAGCATCTTGTCGCCCGGCACGTCGGCCGACAGGACCACGCCGCGCACGCCGGGCAGGGCCAGGGCGGCACTGGCATCCACGCCGTTCAGCCTGCCGTGGGCCACGGTGGAGAGGATGGGCGCGGCATACAGCGTGCCCTTCACCTCGGGCAGGTCGTCGATGTAGTGGGCTGCGCCGGCCACCTGCGCGCGGGCGCTTTCGTGGATGTGGGACTGGCCCATGGCGCGCAGGCTGGGGGCGGGCGCAGTGGCCGTGGCCGCGCCGGCTGCAGCCTGAAGCTGCGGCTCGGCGGCGTGGGCATCGGCTGCGGCGGCTACGGGGTCGCCCACGGCGTCGCGGCTCAGGGGCAGGCTGGCGGAGCTGGTGTCGCGCTGGTTCATACGGCAGCCTCCAGGCGGAAGGTCTCCACGCTCACCGCGTCTTCGCCCTGGCTCTCCAGCCAGAAGCGCTGCAGCAGGCTGGCGAGCACGGTGCGGCGGTAGGCGCCGCTCGCGCGCATGTCGGAGATGGGGTTGAACTCGGCCTGCAGCGCTTGCACGGCGCGCTGCACGGTGTCGGCATTCCAGGGCTGGCCGGTGAGGGCGGCTTCGGTCTGGCGCGCACGTGCGGGTGTGGCCGCCACGCCGCCAGCGCCGATGCTGGCATGGCGCACCACGCCGGCATCGATGTCGAGGTTGATGGCCATGCACACGGCGGAAATGTCGTCGTCGAAACGCTTCGATATCTTGTAAGCGCGCAGCGCCTCCGTCACGCCGGGGCGCGGCACGACGATGCGCACCAGCAGTTCATCTGCCGCCATCACGTTCTGGCGGTAGCCGGTGTACAGGTCTTCCAGCGGCAGCGTGCGCTCGCCGCGCGCGCTGCTGGCCAGCACCACCTGGGCGCGCAGCGCGATCAGGAGCGGCATGGAGTCGCCAATCGGCGAGCCGTTGGCCACGTTGCCGCCCAGCGTGCCGGAGTTGCGCACGGGCAGGCCCGCGAAGCGGGCGGCAAAACCGTGCAGCTGGGGCCACTGGGCCTTGAGCACCGCGAAGGCGTCCGTCAGCGATACGGCGGCGCCGATGGCGATCTGGTGCGCATCGCGCTGCACCTGGCGAAGCTCGGCCGCGCGGGTCACATCGAGGACGCGCTCGTACTGCTTGTGCTGCTTGGTAACCCACAGGCCGACGTCGGTGCAGCCGGCCACGACTTGCGCGCCCGGGTGGGCGGCACGGGCTGCCAGCAGGTCGGGCAGCGTGGTGGGTGAAATATAGGAAAAATCGGCCTCTGGCGCTTGATGTGTTTGCGCCAATAGCTCTAATTTTTGTAGCAAAAGCGGTTCGTTGACTGCCACGGCAGGCAGTGCGGCCATCTGCTGCGCTGCGTCGAGGATGGGGCGGTAGCCGGTGCAGCGGCACAGGTTGCCCGAGAGGTCTTCCTGCGCCATCTCGCGGGTGATGGGCTGGTGGGTGGCGCAGCCTGCAGCCTGGATGGGTACCACGTGCCGCTGGTACATGCCGAACAGGCTCATCACGAAGCCCGGCGTGCAGAAGCCGCATTGGGAACCATGGCACTGCACCATGGCTTCTTGTGCAGGGTGCAGGCCCGTGTTGCCGGGGGGCTGCGGCGCCGGTTCATCAGCAGGCTGGATCAGCGGGTCTTCCGACAGGTCTTCCACCGTCCACAGCGCCATGCCGTCCACCGAATGCGCCAGGCGTATGCAGCTGTTCACGGCGCTGTAGTGCACATGGCTGTCGCGCGGTTCGCCCAGCACCACGGTGCAGGCACCGCAGTCGCCTTCGCCGCAGCCTTCCTTGGTGCCCGTGCAGCCCAGGTCCTCGCGCAGCACCTCCAGCAGCGTGCGGTCGGGCGGGACATGGTTCAGCACCACGGGCTGGCCGCGGCGGATGAAGCGAATGGGGCGGTGGGGCGTCGTCATGCGTGGGGCGGCCCATGGGTTGGGCAGAAAATCGTCAGAGAGGGATACCAGAGCGTATGCGCACCGCGCAGCGCCCACATAAGCGCGAGCGTATAACGAGGATGCCCCGCGCGCTATGGGTTTGTGGATGCCCAATCGCTTTCAAAAATGTAAATCCGTTCACGCTGAGCTTGTCGAAGCGCCGCGCAAGGCCTCGACAGGCTCAGCCCGAACGGTTTTGGGTGCTGAACGATTGAACGCGAACGCTTATCGGCAGCGCCGTGGGCACGGGGCCCCTCGGCAGCGTCATCAGACCCGCTCGGCACTCTGCAGGCGCAGCAGGTAGATGTCCATGATCCAGCCATGGCGTTCGCGGGCCCGGGCACGGGCCGTTTCGATGCGCGGGCCGGCCTCGGCCAGCGGGCCGCTGTCCAGCAGTTGCTGGGGCATGCCCAGGTAGGCGCCCCACCAGATGTGCAGGCCATCGGCGGGCAGGGTGGTGAAGCTGCACTGCCCGTCGAGCATGACCACCGCCGTGTCCACCCCGGCGGGCCACCCGTGGTCACGCAGCTGGCGGCCGGTGGTCACCACGAAAGGCTGGCCGATGCCGTTGAGCGCAATCGCGTGCGCCGCCGCCAGCGCCTGCAACGAGGTGATGCCCGCCACCACCTGCACCGCGACCGGCGCGGGCTGCAGGCGTGCCGCGATGCGCAGCGTGCTGTCGTACAGCGACGGGTCGCCCCACACCAGCAGCGCCACGCGCAGGGCTGCGCCACCTGTGGGCACATCCAGGCGTGCCTCGGCCAGGGCGTGGGCGATGGCTGCCTGCCACTGCCGGGTGATCGCGGCATGCCATTCGTCCACCTGGGCCAGGTAGTCGTCGCCTTCGCTGCGGCGCACCGGCATGTCGAAACCGGCGATGCACGGGGTGGCAGGGCCCGTCAGCACCGCGTCGCACAGCGACTGCCGCAGGGCCGCCAGCTCGGCCTTGTCCTCGCCCTTGTGGGGCAGCAGGATCAGGTCGGCCGCGTTCATCGCGGCGATGGCCTGGCGCGTGAGGTGGTCGGGGTTGCCGGTGCCGATGCCGATCAGGGTCAGCGCGATGGGCGGCAGGGCGGCGGGCGCGGCGCTCATGCGGAGGGCGCGTCCAGCGGCTCGTCGCGGGCGGTGTCCAGCGCTGCACCGCCGCGCACATCGGTGGCTGGAAAGCGCGGCGCGGTGCCCAGGGGGCGGTAGCGGCGGTCGTAGTCGGCGGCGTAGAGGCGGCTCTCGGCAAAGTCCTCTGCCTGCAGGCTGCGTCCCACCAGGATCAGCGCGGTGCGTTCCATGCTGGTGGCCACGGCCTGCGCCAGCGTGCCCACCGTGGCGCGCACCACCGTCTCGTCGGGCCAGCTGGCGCGCCACACGATGGCGGCGGGGCAGTCGGCGCCGTAGTGGGGCAGCAGCTCGGCCTGCACCTTGTCGGCCACGTGGATGGAGAGGTGGATGACCAGCACCGCGCCGGTGGCAGCAAACGCAGCCAGGTTTTCACCCTCGGGCATGGACGTGGCGCGGCCCGATGTGCGCGTGAGCACCACCGACTGGCACAGCCCGGGCAGGGTGAGCTCGGCGCCCAGCGTGGCCGCCGCCGCCGCGAACGAGGGCACGCCCGGCGTCACGGTGTACGGAATGCCCAGCGCGCGCAGCCGGCGCAGCTGCTCGCCCATGGCGGACCACACCGACAGGTCGCCCGAATGCAGGCGCGCCACGTCCTGGCCTTGCGCATGGGCGGCCTCGATCTCGGCCACGATGTCGTCCAGGCTCATGGCGGCCGTGTTGACGATGCGGGCGCCTGGCGGGCAGTGCGCCAGCAGGTCGCGCGGGATCAGCGAGCCGGCGTACAGGCACACCGGGCACGCGGCCATCAGGTCGCGGCCGCGCACGGTGATCAGGTCGGCGGCGCCGGGGCCGGCGCCGATAAAATGCACGGTCATGCCGGTGCTCCTTGTAGTTCTTGGAAGGGGGGCGCTGCCACGCAGCAGGCGGGGTGGCCAGCGCGCCGAATCGCCACAGCCAGCGTGGCACTGCCGTCGGAGGCCACGAGGCGCTGCACGGCCAGCTCTGCCAACGGTCCTGCGGCCAACAGGGCTGCGGCCTCGGCCACGCTGCCGGTGCCGTAGAGGGCCAGCAGGCGCGGGGATTGTGTGGCCACGCTCTGGCCTGCCATGCGGTCTGCGGGAACCGGCAGTACGGGTACGGCGCGTGCGTTGCCGGCGATTGCCGAGAGCCATGCGGCAAGCGCCGGGTGCTCTGCCTTGGTGTCGAGCACGGCCACCGCGCAGGGGTGTGAGGCAGGGAGCGCTGCTTTGCTCTGCAGCAAGCCCCGGGCCTGCATCCACAGCGCTTGCAACGCGGCGGGCTGTGCGTGGGCGCGAAGGCCCAGGCCGACCACCGTGCAGACGTGGCCGGAGTCCGAAGGTATCGCGCTGGGTACGCCGCTCATCGCTGCCAGCTCCACTGCACCAGCGGGCGGGCGGCCTGCCAGCTGTGCATGCGCCCGAGCGGCCGGGCGCTGGACAGCTCCAGCCGCAGCAGCTGCCCGCCGTGCGCGCCATGCAGCTGCACCAGCAGCGCCTGCGTCTCCAGCGTGACGGCGTTGACCACCAGGCGGCAACCGGCGGGCATCAGCGTCTGCAGTTCGGTAAATAGCGCGGCGTCGAAACCGCCGCCCACAAACACCGCCTGTGGCGGTGGCAAGCCCTGCAGCGCGGCGGGTGCCAGGCCGTGCACCACCTGCAAGGTGGCCTGCAAGCCCACACGCTCCGCGTTGCGGCGGATGTTGTCCACGCGGGCAGCGTGCTGCTCCACGCAGTGCGCCATGCCTGCGGCCAGGCACCACTCCACCGCGATGGAGCCAGAGCCGCTGCCGATGTCCCACAGCCGCTCGCCGCGCCGTGGGGCCAGGGCAGCCAGCGTCAGTGCGCGGGCCGGCGCCTTGGTGATCTGGCCGTCGTGGGCATAGAAATCGTCGGCGCGGCCGGGCACCTGGGGCATGCCCCTGCCGCCCTGGGCCTGCAGGGCCACGGCCACGGGGGCCTGTGCGGCGTCTGCCTCCAGCCCGGCCGCTGCCTCCTGCGCCGCCAGCCTGCGGCAGCGCTCGCGCGGGCCGCCCACGGCCTCCATCACCCACAGGCTGCTGTCGCCCCAGCCTTCGTGCACCAGCCACTGCGCCAGTTGCCCCACGGCAGCGCCGTCGCGCAGCAGCACGATGCATCGGCGCCCTGGCGCCAGGCGGGGCAGCAGTTGCTGCAGCGGGCTGGCGTGCAGGCCCAGGCAATCGACCGCCTCCAGCGGCCAGCCCAGGCGCGCCGCAACCAGCGAGAATGTCGAGGGTTGCGCGTGGCAGCGCCACTCGTGGGGCGACAGGTGCGCCGCCAGGCTGCCGCCAGCGCCGAACCAGAACGGGTCGCCCGATGCCAGCACCACCACGCGCTGGCCGCGCAGGGCCAGCACCGGCGCCACGTCGAAAGGCACGGGCCAGGGCCGGCTGCGGTCACCCGCCTGGGCCAGCGCCAGGTGGCGCGGCCCGCCGAACACCACCTGGGCGGCGTCTAGCGCGCGGCGTGCGGCGGCGTTGAGCCCTTGCAGCCCGTCCTCGTTCAGGCCGACCAATGTCAACCACGGATCAGTCATGACGCATGTTCTCCTGCTGGGCGGTACCACCGGCGCCAGCCAGCTGGCCCGGGCACTGCACCAGGCCGGCGTGCCGGCAGTTTTCTCGTACGCGGGCGTCACGCAGGCCCCGCTGGCGCAGCCCTTGCCCGTGCGCGTCGGCGGCTTTGGCGGTGTGCGGGGGCTGGTGCAGTACATGGCCGACCACGGCATCACGCACGTGGTGGATGCCACGCACCCCTTTGCCGCACAGATGAGCCGTCATGCCTGCGAGGCCTGCGCCACGGCCGGCGTGCCGCTGCTGGCGCTGGAGCGCCCCCCCTGGCTGCCGGGGCCCGGTGACCAGTGGATCAGCGTGCCCGACATGGCCGCCGCAGCTTCGGCCCTGCCGGTGGCGTCGGCGCGCGTGTTCCTGGCCGTGGGGCGCAAGCAGCTGCAGGCCTTTGCGGGCCTGGCGCAGCACCACTACCTGCTGCGGCTGGTGGATGCCCCCGAGTCCGGCAGCCTGCCCTGGCCCGACGCCTCGGTGGTGCTGGAGATCGGCCGTGGCCCCTTCAGCGCCGAGCACGACCTGGCGCTGCTGCAGGCGCACCGCGTGCAGTGGCTGGTGGCCAAGAACGCGGGCGGCGATGCCACGCGCGGCAAGCTCGACGCGGCGCGCGTGTTGGGTCTGCCGGTGGTGATGGTGCAGCGGCCCGCCTTGCCGCAGCGCGAGCGCACCGAAGAGGTGGGCGCTGTGCTCCACTGGCTGCGTCATGGCGTACTGCCAGCCGTGCCGTAGAAGCGCGGCGTGTAGGTGAACCGGCCCACGCGCCGCGTGGTGCTGTTGCCCACCAGCACCACGGTGCGCATGTCGGCCATCTCGGGTGTTGCCTCGGCCAGGGTGCAGACGGTGAGCTGTTCGTCGGGTGTGGACACCGCCCGCGCAAAGACCAGCAGGCGACCGGGCTCGCAGTGGGCCCGCAGCAGATCCAGCAGCCGCACGAAACCCTCGGGCCGGCTGCGCGAGCGCGGGTTGTAGAACGCCATCGCAAAGTCGGCTTCTGCCGCCAGCCGCACGCGGGTGGCGATCACCGGCCAGGGCTTGAGGTTGTCCGACAGGTTGATGCAGCAGAAGTCGTGGCCCAGCGGCGCACCGGCGCGCGCCGCCGCCGCCAGCATGGCGGTGATGCCGGGCAGCACTTGCACATCGAGTGCCTGCCAACTGGCAGTATCAGCAGGCGAGGCGTGTTCCATCGCCTCGAACACGGCGGACGCCATGGCAAACACGCCCGGGTCGCCGGATGACACCACCACCACCTGCCGGCCTTGTGCCGCCAGCTCAAGCGCCTGTCTGGCGCGCTCCAGTTCCACGCGGTTGTCCGATGCGTGCCAAGTCACGGCGCTCTGTGCGCCTGCCGCCTCGCACAGGGCCCGGGCCCGGGCGACATACGGCAGGTAGCCCACCACATCGGTGGCGCTTAGCAGCGCCGCCGCCACCTCGGGCGTGATCTGCGCCAGGGCGCCGGGGCCCAGGCCCGCGATGGTCAGGCGTCCGGGGGGTGTCGCCAGACCATTCACCATGCCGCCTCCGGGCGCCGGCCCTGGCCGTGCACCAGCACGATGGCGAAATACGGGCAGGCATCGTCCGCCACATCGGCCAGGCGCGCGACCTGCTGCGTGGCCGTGGTGCCGTTCTGCACCAGCCAGGCGGCATCGAGCCGTCCGGTGCGGATGAGCGCGCGGCGGATGCGGGGCAGGTTGCGCCCCACTTTCATCACGACCAGCGCGTCGGCGGTCTGCATGCGGCGTACCAGTTCGTCTTCGTGCAGGGTGCCGGTCATCACGCTGAGCACGTCGTCGCCCCAGGTGATGGGCTCGCCGGTGGCGTGCCAGCAGCCCACCATGCCGGGTATGCCGGGCACCACCTCCGGCGTGGTGCCGGTGCGCTCGCGCAGCCGGGTGTACAGGTGCATGAACGAGCCGTAGAGGAACGGGTCGCCTTCGCACAGCACCACCACCTGTTCGGTCTGCGCCAGCAGCGCCAGCCGTGTGCACCAATCGTCGTAGAAGGCCGAGAGCTGGGCCACGTAGTCCGCGCTGTCCACCGGCAGTTCGGTGGTCACGGGGTACTCCATGGCGTGCTCGGTCACGCCCGGTGCGAGCAGGCCCTGCACCAGCTCGCGGGCCTTGCCGGGGCGGCCCTTCTTGCGGAAGAAGGCGACGTGGAGCGCGCCGCGCACCAGGCGGTCGGCTTTCACGCTCATCAGGTCGGGGTCTCCGGGGCCCAGGCCCACGCACACGATGCCGGGCCTGGCCGGGGCCATTGCACTACTCGGCATCGCTGGCCAGGGCGTTGATGGCGGCCACCGTCATCGCAGAGCCGCCCAGGCGGCCGCGCACGATCATGGCGGGCACGGGCAGGTCGTGCATGAGCGCATCTTTGGATTCGGCCGCACCGATGAAGCCCACCGGGCAGCCGATGATGGCTGCAGGGCGCGGGCAGCCGGGCTCCTGCAGCATGTTCAGCAGGTGAAACAGCGCGGTGGGCGCATTGCCGATGGCGACCACGGCGCCTTGCAGCTGCGGGCGCCACAGCTCCACGGCTGCGGCGCTGCGCGTGGTGCCCAGTTGCTGGGCCAGAGCCGGCACCTGGCTGTCCTGCAGCGTGCAGACGATGGGGTTGCGGGCGGGCAGGCGCGTGCGGGTGATGCCCTCGCTCACCATGCGCACGTCGCACAGCACGGGGGCGCCGTCCTGCAGCGCCTGGCGGGCGGCGTCGGCCATGCCGGGGGAAAAGGCCACGAGCGGGGCCAGCTCGACCATGCCGGCAGCGTGGATCATGCGCACCACGACGCGCTCCTCGACATCGGTGAAGCGGCTCAGTTCGGCTTCGCGCCGGATGGTTGCAAAGGACTGCCGGTAGATCTCGGCGCCCTGGGTTTCGTAGCGGTGCAGCATCAGTTTTGGACAAACAACAACCCGGGATTGTCTTGCAGGATGGCATCCGCCAATTGCTCGTCGGCGACCTGGCTGGCAGTCCCTTGACGAATCACGGCCCAAACCGGCCCGCGCTCGGTCGTTTCGGCACGCAGGGTGACCGTGGCGGGCGCCTGGCGTGCGCAGCCTTTGGCGCACCCCGACACGTGCAGGTGGGCGCCCGGCGGTACCTGGTGCGCGCAGGCCAGCGCCAAGGCCTGCGTGGGGGCGTGGGCCTGGGGGCAGCCCGGGGCGCCGGTGCACGCGGACACGCGCAGGCGCGGGTCGTCCGGGTGTGTGATCCAGTGCGGGCCGGGTGCCAGGTCGGTGGCATGCCTGGCGCCCGCGACTTCGGTGCCTCTCTCCAGCAACACCATGCGCCACGGCGTGATCCGCAGGCCCGTGGCGCCGCCGCCGCGCGCTGCGCGGACCATGTCGGCCCACGCCTGGGCAGGCACGCGGCCCAGCGGTGCTGCCACCAGCGTGCCGACGCCCGATACCTCGCAGGGCACGGCATCGCCTGCAAGGCGGTGCCCGGAAGCCGGCGCAGAGACCGCGCCTTCGGCGGGCACCCACTTCACGCCCGCAGGCAGGCCCACCAGCCATGAGGCAGTGCGGTGCAGCGCGTTCTTGAGCTCGGGCGCACAGGCTGCCATGCGTCCCGGCCGTTGCCCCGATGCGCTCAGATGATCGCAGCGCTGCGCGAACCAGCGTGCCAGTGCCAGCCCTGCCGCCACGGCATCTTGCGCGTTCAGCGCGGCCAGCGCCCGGCTCAGGCCGTCCGGCTGCACGCGCCACGCGGTGGCCCCCAGGTCCGGGGCGCGCAGCAGGCGGATGTCCGCCGACACGCCGTGCAACCACGGGGAGCGGCCACCGTCGATGGCCCAGCCGAACTTGGCGGGCAGGGCGTCCAGGTCCGGCGCCTGTGCCAGCGCCTGGTGCAGAGCCTGTGCCAGCGCCTGCACACCGTCGCCGGGCCGGTGCAGCGGGTCGACCACCACGTTGCGCAGGCGCTCGCTGCGCGCGTCCGCATCCAGCAGGCCGCAGGCCGCCAGGGACCGCAGCAACGCGGCGTGGCGCTCTGGCGGCACGCCGCGCAACTGCACGTTGGCGCGGCTGGACAGCTCCAGCACGCCCGCGCCATGCACCTGTGCCAGCCGCGACAGCCGCAGTGCCTGGTTCAGCGTCAGCCGGCCCAGCGGCGGGCGCACGCGCACCACCAGCCCGTCGCCCGAGGCCATGGGCTGCCAGGCGCCGGGGCACCAGCCTTGGATGTGCGGGGTGGGGTTCATGCGGTGGGCAGGAGCAGGGCTTGTGCGCAGGCGGGTGCGTGGGCCGCGCAACCGACAAATGTACCTGCGGCGTGGCCGGCCACGACCGGGCAGCCAGCGTCAACCCGCAGCCCGGTCGCGGGACTTTTGCCCTGCGCGCTGCTGCCGGCGCGGCGTTCTATGTGAAGATGGCAAGGAGGCTGTGCGGCAGAAGGCATCGAAGCGAAACGTTCGAAAACCGAGGATCGTCAAGTGCTACTGACAAGCCCAGGGCAGGCCCCGGGCGCAGGCAGCAGTGCTTGGCGAGACCGGTTTTTCGAGCGTTGCAGCCGATGCTCCTTCTGCCGCACAGCCTCCTCGACCCCCTTGCGGTGCGTTGCGCGGCCCCGCGCCGCACGGCATACACGATGCCGTATGACAGGAATGCAGGCCCCCGTATGAGAGACCACGCCCTTTTCGACAAGATAGACCTCCATCTCATAAGGGTCTTGCACACCGTGCTCACAGAACGCAGCGTATCGAGGGCCGCCGTCCGGCTGGGCATGCACCAGCCGGCCGTCTCTGCCGCGCTCAAGCGCCTGCGGGACCTGGCGGGCGATCCGCTCTTGGTGCGCTCTGGCGCCAACATGATGCCCACCGACGCCGCGCTGCGCATGGTGGAGCCCGCAGGCGCCATCCTGCGCTCGGCCGAGGCGCTGTTCTCGGATGCGCGCGGGTTCGACCCGCGCACCTCCACCCGCACCTTCCGCGTGGCGGCCAGCGACTACCTGGACCCGCTCTTCCTGCCGCAGCTGGTGGCGCGCCTGAAGGTCGAGGCCCCGCTGTGTCCCATCGAGATCCTGCCGCTGTCGGCCGATGCGCATTACCACGCGCACCTGGCGCAGGGCGAGGTCGATGTGGTCATCGGCAACTGGCCGCAGCCGCCCGACGACTTGCACATGGGCCGCCTGTTCGGTGACGAAGTGGTGTGCCTGGTCAGCCGCGACCACCCCGCCGTGCGCCGGGGCTGGGACGCCGAGAGCTGGCTGGCCGCCGAGCACATCGCGCCCACCCCTACCCACCCGGGCGCGCGCGGCGTGATCGATGCGCACCTGGACAGCCTGGGCATGCAGCGCCACATCACGGCGCGCTGCGCGCATTTCAGCCTCATCCCCAGCATCGTGGCATCGAGCTTGCTTGTGCTGACCACCGGCCGCCAGTACTGCGAGCGGTATGTGGACCAGCTGCCGCTGGCCATCCTGCCGTGCCCGGTGCCGTTTCCCCGGCTCATGTACTACCAGTTGTGGCATGCCCGCACGCACCACTCGGCGGCGGCCGCCTGGCTGCGTGATTGCGTGAAAACCGTGGCTGCTTCGCTACGAAAAGAATAGCTGCTTGGGCATGCTGAACAAGCGCCATGAGGTATTTTCATTCTTATAACAAGTTGTAAAACTGAGAGACAATCCCCGCATGAGTTCTCCCCCCAATCCTTCAGC
>DAIQRN010000160.1:0-5963 GCA_036786185.1 Acidovorax sp.
GATGCCGAACTGTTCAAGAATCTGCACTGCATGCTGCATGGTGTCCCAGTCGCTGCTGGAACCCATGACCACGCCGATCTGGATGGGTTTCATGGTGGTGGGCGCGGCACCCCCGCGCGCGCCGTGTGTTGGGGGAAACCCCTGATTTTACGGGCGGCTCAATGCCGCAGCGCCGCGGCCCCCGTGAAGGGCGCGTTTGCGCCCAGCGTGATCGAGCGGATGGGGATGCGCGCGTCCTGCGGAATCTCGCCCGACAGCTGCAGCGCCAGGTAGCGCGTGCAGCACACGCGCAGGAAGGAGGTGAAGTTGTCCACCGCCCCGCGCTCGGCCACCAGCTCGTCGTAGAGCCGGGTGCACAGCTGGGGCACGGTATAGCCGTCGCGCGCGGCGATTTCCTCCAGCACCTGCCAGAACAGGTTCTCCAGCCGGATGCTGGTGGCCACGCCATGCAGCCGCACGGAGCGGGCGCGGTGGGCGTAAAGCTGGGGGTCGGCGCTGATGAAGACTTGGCACATGGCGGGCCATGGTGGGGCCCCGGCGGGGGCTCGTCAAGCCGGGGACGTTGGTTCTTCCAAATTGATAGCTTCCAGCGCTTGATGGATAAGCGCTGGAGGCTGATTTGACCTGAAATGTCAGTGCGTGATGCGCGTGCCCAGCAGCGCCAGGAACTGCGCCAGCCAGGCTGGGTGGGCGGGCCAGGCGGGGGCGCTGACCAGGTTGCCCTCGGTGTGGGCCTGGTCCACGGCGATGTCGGCGTAGCTGCCACCAGCCAGCTCCACCTCGGCGCGGCAGGCGGGGTAAGCCGAGCAGGTGCGGCCCTTGAGCACGCCCGCGCCCGCCAGCAGCTGGGCGCCATGGCACACGGCGGCCACGGGCTTGTTGGCGTCAAAGAAATGGCGCACGGCGGTGCACACGGCGGCGTCGTTGCGCAGGTACTCGGGGCCGCGGCCGCCGGGGATGACCAGTGCGTCGTAGCTCTCGGCCTGGATGTCGGCAAACGTGGCGTTGAGCGTGAAGTTGTGGCCCGGCTTCTCGCTGTAGGTCTGCGCGCCCTCGAAGTCGTGGATGGCCGTCTTGATGTGGTCGCCCGCCTTCTTGCCGGGGCACACGGCGTGCACGGTGTGGCCCACGGCCAGCAGCGTCTGGAAGGGGACCATGGTCTCGTAGTCCTCGCAGTAGTCGCCGCAAATCATCAAAATCTTCTTGCCTGCCATGGTGCTTGTCTCCGGGTGATGGGTTGTGCAGGCATTGTGGTCATCGGGGGTGCGGGGCGGGTATTAACCGGTTACTACGTATTTGCGGGAGAATCCCGCCATGATCGACGTCACCCTAGAAAACTTTGAAGCCGAGGTGGTTGCCGCCTCGATGAGCGTGCCTGTGCTGGTGGACTTCTGGGCCCCCTGGTGCGGCCCCTGCAAGTCGCTGGGCCCCGTGCTCGAAAAGCTGGAAACCGCGTACGAGGGCCGTTTCAAGCTGGTCAAGATCGACTCCGACCAGGAGCAGCAGCTGGCCAGCATGTTCGGCATCCGCAGCATCCCCACTTGCGTGTTGCTCATGAACGGCCAGCCGGTTGATGGCTTCATGGGCGCGCTGCCCGAGGGCCAGGTGCGTGAATTTCTCGACAAGCATGTGCCCAGCGCCGACGAGCTGGAAGCCGAGGCCGAGGAAGAAGCCGCCCAGGAAGCCCTGGCCGACGGCGACACCGACACCGCCCTGGAAAAGCTGCAGCACGCCGTGGCCACCGACCCGGCCAACGATGACGCGCGCTTTGACTACATCAAGCTGCTGCTGCAGCTGGGCCGCGAGGACGACGCCAAGGTGGCCTTTGCCCCCGTGATCGCCAAGGCCGCCACCGTGCGCAAGCTCGGCGCACTCAAGGCATGGATGGATGCTCTTGATTTCGTAGCTGCTGGCGCTTATGGTGAAAGCGCTGGAGCCGATTTTGATGCAAAGATTGCGGCCAACAAGCGCGACTTCGACACCCGCTACGCCCGCGCCCGCTGGCTCATGGCCCGCCAGCGCTGGCAGGAGGCCATGGACGAACTGCTCGAAATCCTTATGCGCGACAAGGCCTGGAGCGATGAGGCCGCGCGCAAGACCTATGTGGCCATCCTCGAAATCATCGAGCCGCCCAAGGTCAAGGTCGCCGAAGGCCAGATCCCGCCCGAAGACCCGGTGGTGGCCACCTACCGGCGCCGACTGTCGAGCGTGGTGCTGAGCTGACGGTTTGCGCTGCCTGGTTGCCGCTGTCCTGCTCGGCCTTTTGGCAGGCTGCGGCACGCCACCTCCGGCGCCGGATGCGGTCATCACGGGCGTGGCGCTGTCGCGTGAGCGTGTGGCCCTGCCGCCCGAGGTCGCGTTTGACGCCGTGCTGCTCGATGTCACCGATCCCGACCAGCCCCCCATCGTGCTGGGCCGCCAGCACAACGACCCGGTAGGCAACCCGCCCTACGCGCTGCAGATTCCGTACCCCTCGGCGCGCTTTGTGCCCAAGGGGCGGTACGAGGTGCGCGCGACCGTCACGGTGGATGGGCGGCTGTTGCTTGCCTCCGGCATGCGCCACCCGGTGCCGCAGGACGCTGCCTTTCGCCGCGTGGACGTGCAGTTGCAGCGCCTGCCGCTGCAGCCCGCGACGAGCGAGGCGGGCGTGCCGCTGGCCTTGACGTACTGGCGGCTGCGGGAGATCGCGGGCCAATCGCTGCCCCGCCCGGGGAACTCGGAGAAGGGCGCGGTGCAACCGTATCTGGTGCTGCAGGCCGACGAGGCGCGTGCCACCGGCTCGGGCGGCTGCAACCGGTTCCTGGCCGACTATGCGCTGGAGGGCGGGCGCCTGCGTTTTGGGCGGGTGGTGTCCGGCATCACCCTGTGCCTGCCGGGCAGCGCGGTGGAAGAGCCGTTCTTTGCGGCCCTGGCGGAGGTGGAGAGCTTTCGCCAGAAAGACCAGCAGCTGGAACTGCGCGATGCCAAAGGCAAGCTCCTGCTGCTTTTCGAGGCAGCGCAGACGCCGTTGCGCTGAGGGGCTGGCACAGCGGCCAGTGGGCGATCAGTGCGCGGTCAGGCGCTCCAGCGCCTCGCGGTACTTGGCGGCGGTCTTGTCGATCACCTCGCGCGGCAGGCGGGGCGCGGGGGCCGTCTTGTCCCAGGGCTTGCCGTTGACCTGGGCCTGCTCCAGCCAGTCGCGCACGAACTGCTTGTCGTAGCTGGGCGGGTTGGCGCCTTGGGCCAGCGCGTCGGCATAGCCTTCCACGGGCCAGTAGCGCGAGCTGTCGGGGGTCAGCACCTCGTCCATCAGCACCAGCGTGCCGTCGGGTGCCAGGCCAAACTCGAACTTGGTGTCGGCGATGATCATGCCCTTGGTCAGCGCGATTTCGGCGGCGGCCTGGTAGATGGCAATGCTCAGGTCGCGGATGCGCGTGGCGAGTTGGAGGCCGATCATCTCCACCGTGCGCTCGAAGGTGATGTTCTCGTCATGCTCGCCCACGGCGGCCTTGGCGGCGGGCGTGTAGATGGGCGAGGGCAGCTTGGCCGCGTTGGTCAGGCCCTCGGGCAGGGGCACGCCGCAGACCGCGCGCGACTCCTGGTATTCCTTCCAGCCGCTGCCGGCCAGGTAGCCGCGCACCACGGCCTCGACCGGGATGGGCTTGAGGCGCTGCACCAGCATCGAGCGGCCGCGCACCTGGGGCACCTCGGCGGGCGTGACCACGCTCTCGGGCGCGTCGCCGGTGAGGTGGTTGGGGCAGATGTGACCGAGCTTGTCGAACCAGAACAGCGCCATCTGCGTGAGCAGCTCGCCCTTGCCGGGAATGGGCTCGCCCATGATCACGTCGAAGGCCGAGAGGCGGTCGCTGGCCACCATCAGGATACGGTCGTCGCCCACGGCGTAGTTGTCGCGCACCTTGCCACGTGCCAGCAGGGGCAGCGACGTGAGGGCGGAGGTGTGCAGGGCGTTGGAGCTGGGCTGGGTCATGGGGGAATGTGGCCGGTGGTGGTGGGCTGCCGTGAAAGGCAACCCTGCATTTTACCGGTGGCGCCAGGGCCTGGGACGTTGCCACGCCGTTGGCGTGATCAGGGAGTGTCGGGGGCGTCTTCAGAGAAAACTCAGCCATTGTGCGCCCTTTTGCGGCGCTTGGCACCTGGGCCGCCATAACCCAGCGTGGAAGAGCGGAATGGGATTGCTATTCGGGGTGGGTGGGGGCATAGTGAAACCACGCAACGGATGCATCTCAGTTCGCCAGCTGCCCTCTGATCCAGGGCGGCGTTTTTCCCACCGAGTGTGTAACAGGAGACTTATTTATGAACCTGACGATCAGCGGTCACCACCTCGAAGTCACTCCAGCCTTGCGCAGCTACGTCACCACCAAGCTGGACCGGATCACCCGCCATTTTGACCAGGTTGTCGATGTCAAGGTACTGTTGACGGTAGAAAAGCAAAAGGAGAAGGAAAAGAGGCAGCGCGCGGAATGCAATATCCGCGTCAAGGGCAGCGACCTGTTTGCGGAAAGCTCCCATGCGGATCTGTATGCCGCCGTGGATGATCTGGTGGACAAGATGGACCGCCAGGTGGTGCGCCACAAGGACCGCCTGCAGGACCACCACCACGATGCCCTCAAGCGCGAACTGCACGCCTGATGCGCCAGCCCTGAGCGGGGCACAGCAGCCGCCCCCAGGGCGGTTTTTTTGTGGCCCCCTGCTTTGCGATCAGGGTTTTCGCCAGTATGTGCATAATTGTTACCCGTGACCATGAACCGACTCGCTTCCATATTGCCCGCCGCTCAAGTGCTCGTGAGCGTGGATGCCACCAGCAAAAAGCGTGCTTTTGAAGAAGCGGGTTTGCTGTTCGAGAGCCAGCACGGCCTGTCCCGTGCGCTGATCACCGACAGCCTGTTCGCGCGCGAGCGCCTGGGCTCGACGGGTCTGGGCCATGGTGTGGCCATTCCCCATGGCCGCATCAAGGGGCTCAAGGCCCCCATGGCCGCGGTGTTTCAGCTGCTGCACCCGATTGGCTTTGATGCCCCCGACGAGCAGCCTGTGAACCTGCTGATCTTTTTGCTGGTGCCCGAGGCGGCCACGCAAAAGCATCTGGAAATCCTGTCCGAGATTGCGGAACTGCTGAGCGATTCCACGCTGCGCGAGAAGCTCAAGGCCTGCACCGATGCCGCCGACCTGCACGGCATGATCGCGGATTGGCAGTCCATACAGGCCGCCTGAGCCAGCCGGGCGACCCGCCGTGAAGCCCAATGTCGTCAGCGCCGACGTCCTGTTCGAGGCGTTTCGAGGCCTGCTGAAATGGGAGTGGGTGGCGGGCCTCGGGGCCTCCGAGCGCCGCTTTGACGAGGTGGCCGTGCGGTCCGCGCGCTCCGGTGCCGACCTGGTTGGCTACCTCAACTACATCCACCCCTACCGTGTCCAGATTCTGGGCGAGCGCGAAATTGCCTACCTGAGCAATGCCTCGTCCGACGATTGCAAGCGCCGCATTGCCCGCATCGTGACGCTGGAGCCCCCCGTGCTGGTGCTGGCAGACAACCAGACCGCGCCCGACGCCCTGGTGTCGATGTGCGAGCGGGCGCAGATTCCGATGTTTGCCACGCACGAGTCGTCGGCGTTTGTCATCGACGTGCTGCGCGCCTACCTGTCCAAGCACTTTGCCGACCGCACCACCATGCACGGCGTGTTCATGGACATCCTGGGCCTGGGCGTGATGATCACCGGCGAGTCGGGTCTGGGCAAGAGCGAGCTGGGGCTGGAACTCATCTCGCGCGGCAACGGCCTGGTGGCGGACGACGCCGTGGACCTGTTTCGCATCAACCAGACCACCATCGAGGGCAAGTGCCCGGACTTGCTGCAGAACCTGCTGGAAGTGCGCGGCATCGGTCTGCTGGACATCCGCGCCATCTTTGGCGAGACGGCGGTGCGCCGCAAGATGCGCCTCAAGCTCATCGTGCACCTGGTGCGCAAGGAAACGC
>DAIQRN010000161.1:0-5955 GCA_036786185.1 Acidovorax sp.
GGGCGCGGTTGGCCTTGGTGCCTTCCTTGGCGGCGTCGATGAAGGCCTGCTTGTCGGCCGCGCTGAGCTTGTCAAAACTGGCCTTGTTCATCACGAAGATGCAGGGCGAATAGACGTGACCGGTCAGCGTGAGGTGCTTTTGCACCTGGTCGAACTTGGCCGAGATGATGACGGGCAGCGGGTTCTCCTGGCCGTCCACCGTGCCTTGCTGTAGCGCCGTGAACACTTCCGGGAAGGCCATGGGCGTGGTGATGATGCCAAAGCCCTTGTAGGCGGCGATGTGCACGGGGTTTTCCATGGTGCGCATCTTCAGGCCCTTGAGGTCCTCGGGCGTCTTCACGTCGCGCTTGCTGTTGGTCATGTGGCGGAAACCGTTCTCGGCCCAGGCCAGGGCCTTGAAGCCCTTGGCGTCGAACTTGGCCAGCATTTCCTGGCCGATGGGGCCGTCGAGCACGGCGCGCGCATGGGCCTTGTCGCGGAACAGGAAGGGCACGTCCAGGATCTTGGTCTCGGGCACGAAGTTGGGCACCGGGCCGGTGGAGCTGAAGGCCAGCTCCTGCGTGCCCAGTTGCACCGCCTCGATGGACTCGCGCTCGCCGCCCAGGGCACCGTTGTAGAAGGTCTGCACCTTGTAGCGGCCATTGGTGCGTTTTTCAACTTCCTTGGCAAAGACGTCGATGGCCACGCCCTGGTGCGAGTTCTGCGCGGTGGAGATGCTGATGCGCATCGTGGTCTGCGCGGCGGCGGTGGCGACAAAGCCGAGCGCAAGGCTCAGGCCGACGACGAGTTTGGTCAATTGCATGGTGTCTCCTGGTGAAGAAGGGTAGGGCGCCTCTGGCGGGCGCCTGGAAGCTCGCGAAAGCGGGGAGTGCCTGTGGCTCGATGATTATGGCGCCGGGCGCAGCGGCCGGGGGTCGGGGTTTTTGCCGGTAAGTATGCTTATCAACCACCACATGACAGCTTGCCGACAGCTTTGGCAAAGGTGCGCGCAAGCCCCCAATGCCAAGGGCCCCGCACTGGCGGTAACCAGCCGGGGCCTTGTCAGTTTGTGCGCTCCGGTAAGAGCGCCTTGATGGAAGAAGTATGCGCCGCAGGCGGGAGATGAATTTGCTGAAATTTGCCAATTTGCCTCCATGGAGAGAATAATTTTCTGCAAACCAATGTTCTGTTGAATAATCAGGCTGATGGATCGACTGGATAGAAAAATTCTCGCTGTGCTGCAGGGCAACGCCCGCGCCAGCCTGCAGGAGATCGGCCAGGCCGTGGGCCTGAGCCCGTCGCCGTGCTGGGGCCGCATCAAGAAGATGGAGGAGGCCGGCGTCATCCAGGGTTACACGGTGCGCATCAACCCGCAGTCGCTGGAGCTGGCGGACACCGTGCTGGTGCAGGTCACGCTGGACAGCCATTCGGACAACACGCTGGAGAAGTTTGGCGAAACCCTGGCCAGCATCCCCGAGGTGATCGAGGCGCACCTGGTGTCGGGCGACTACGACTACCTGCTGCGCGTGGTGGTCAAAGACACGCGCGACTACGAGCGCCTGCTGCGCGAGAAGCTCTACAAGATCAAGGGCATACGCCACAGCCGTTCCAGCTTTGTGCTGCGCACGCTCAAGAAGGCGGATCTGCCGCTGTTTACCGTGTAGATTTGAATGAAATAGGCCTCTGGCGCAATGTGGATAAGCGCAAGCAGCTATTAAATCAAGAGCAAATTGCCAGCCGGGCTGTGCCAGCCCCCTGCGCGCCCATGTGGGTTAGAGTGCCGTGGCACGGACTTCCCTTTTGCACCATGCGCATCCTGCTTCCGTTGTGGGTTTTGGGTTGGGGTTTTGGCGTTTTGCTGTCGGCCTGCGGCTCGCCGCCCCGGCCTGCGCCGCCGCAGGTGATTGAAAACTCCCTGGGCATGAAGTTCGTGCGCGTGCCCGCCGGAGATTTCTGGATGGGCAGCCAGGAGTCGCCCGAGGCCCTGGCCCGGGATTACCCGGCCTACGAGCGCCAGCGCCTGGCCGATCTGGCCGACGAAGCGCCCGTGCACCGCGTGCGCATCACGCGGCCGTTTTACCTGGGCCAGCACGAGGTCACGGTGGGGCAGTTCCGCCGGTTTCTGGAGGCGTCTGGCTACACCCCCGAATCCATCGCCGACGGCACTGGCGGCTATGGCTACAACCCGGCCTACGACCCCGCCCAGTCCCGGCGCGGCGATGCCTTCGAGGGCCGCGACCCGAAGTATTCGTGGCGCAACCCCGGCTTTGCCCAGGACGGCAACCACCCCGTGCTCAACGTGACCTGGAACGACGCCGTCGCCCTGGCCCGGTGGCTGAGCCAGCGCGAAGGCCACACCTACCGCCTGCCGACCGAGGCCGAATGGGAATACGCCTGCCGCGCCGGCAGCACCACGCGCTACCCCGGCGGCAACGCCCCCGAGGCGCTGTTGACCACGGCCAATACCTTTGATGCCGATGCCGCCGTGCACTGGCCCGCCTGGCAGGGCCGTGCGCTGCCGGGCCATGACGGCCACGCCTTCACCGCGCCGGTCGGCAGCTTTGCGCCCAATGCTTTCGGGCTGTACGACATGCTGGGCAATGCCTGGGAATGGACGGCCGACTGGCACGACGAGCAGTACTACGCCCAGTCGCCCGCCAACGACCCGCCCGGCCCGGCATTCGGCAGCGTGCGCGTGCGCCGGGGCGGCTCCTGGCACACCTGGGCGCTGTATGCGCGCTGCAGCTACCGCAATTGGAATTCCGCGCAAACGCGCTACACGCTGGTGGGTATGCGCTTGCTGCGTGAGGTGGATGGTGCAGGGCGTTAGCCCAGCAACAGGGCGTCGTCCGAGAGCTTTTCGCCGCGCACCTTCTCGAACATCTTGAGCAGGTCGGGCACATCGAGGCGCTTGCGCTCCTCGCCCGACACGTCCAGCACCACCTGGCCCTGGTGCAGCATGACGGTGCGTTCGCCCACATCCAGCGCTTGGCGCATGCTGTGGGTGACCATCATGGTTGTGAGCTTGTTCTCGGCCACGATGCGCGCCGTGAGCTGGAGCACAAAGTCGGCGGTGCGCGGATCGAGCGCAGCGGTGTGCTCGTCCAGCAGCAGGATGCGCGAGGGCTGCAGCGCCGCCATCAGCAGGCTCACGGCCTGGCGCTGGCCGCCCGAGAGCAGGCCGATGCGGTCGGTCAGGCGGCTCTCCAGGCCCAGGCCCAGGGTGGCCAGGCGTTCGCGGAAGAGGTCGCGCTGCGGCGCCTTCACGGCGCTGCGCAGGCCGCGCAGGGTGCCGCGCTGTTGGGCCAGGGCCATGTTCTCCTCGATGGTGAGGTCTTCGCAGGTGCCGGCCATGGGGTCTTGAAACACGCGCGCCACGCGCGATGCGCGGGCCCACACGGGTTGGCGCGTCACGTCCATGCCGTCGATGGTGATGGTTCCGCTGTCCACGCTCAGGTCGCCCGAGATGGCGTTGAGAAAGGTGGACTTGCCGGCGCCATTGGAGCCGATCACGGTGACGAACTGCCCGGCGGGAATGTCGAGCGTCATGCCCCGCAAGGCGCGTGTCTCGATCGGCGTGCCGGGGTTGAAGGTGATTTCGAGTTGTTGTGCACTCAGCATGAAAAGGGGCTCCGTGGCGCGCTTGAGGGGGCTGTGGGGTGGCACCGCTCAGGCGCTGCGGCGGCGGGCAAAGCGGCGGCGCAGTTGGGGAATGACCAGTGCGATCGTGACCAGCACGGCCGTGACCAGGTTCAGGTCCTGGGCCTTGAGGCCGATGAAGTCGCTGTTGAGCGCCAGCGCGATGAAGAAGCGGTAAACGATCGCCCCCAGCACCACCGCCAGGGTGGCGTAGATCAGGCGGCGCGATGGCAGGATGCTTTCGCCCACGATCACGGCGGCCAGGCCGATCACGATGGTGCCAATGCCCATGGAGATGTCGGAGCCACCCTGCGTCTGCGCAAACAGCGCACCCGCCAGCGCCACCAGGGCGTTGGATACGGCCAGGCCCAGCAGCATCATGGCGCCGGTGTTCACGCCCTGCGAGCGCGCCATGCGCGCGTTGGAGCCGGTGGCGCGAATCGCCAGGCCGCGCTCGGTCGAAAAGAACCAGTCCATCAGCAGCTTGGCGGCCACCACGATGACCGCCAGCAGCAGCGGGCGCGCCACGTAGTCTTCCATGCTGGCGGGCTGGAGCAGGGTGAACAGGGTGGGGTCGTTGATCAGCGGCACGTTGGGGCCGCCCATGATGCGCAGGTTGATCGAATACAGCGCAATCATCACCAGGATGCTGGCCAGCAGATCCATGATCTTGAGCTTGACGTTGAGCCATCCGGTGACCAGCCCGGCCACGGCACCTGCGGCGGTGGCGGCCAGGGTGGCCACATAGGGGTTGCTGCCCGTGGAGATCATGATGGCGCAGACGGCACCGCCCAGCGGAAAGCTGCCATCCACGGTCAGGTCGGGAAAGCGCAGCAGCCTGAACGAGATGAGCACGCCCAGCGCCACCAGGCTGAAGATCAGGCCGATTTCAATGGCGCCGAGCAAGGAAAAGAGAGACATGGACAGCAGGGCAGTGGATTAAAAGAAAGCAGGAGCCATGCGGTGCATGGCTCCTGCGGCGGGGCTTGGCAGCTAAGGCCGCCCCAGGCGGCGCTCAGGCGATTACTGAATGACCTGCGAGGCCGACTTGACCAGCGCGTCGGACAGCTTCACGCCTTGCTTTTCGGCCGCGCCGGGGTTCACGAACAGCTCCATCTTGGTGCTGATTTCGGGCTTGATGTCGCCGGGCTTTTCGCCCTTCAGAATGCGCACCACCATGCGGCCGGTCTGCTCGCCCAGGTCGCGGTAGTTGATGCCGAAGGCCGCGATGGCGCCGCGCTTGACGCTGTCGGTGTCCGAGGCCACGAGCGGGATCTTGGCTTCCTGGCCGACCTTGACCAGCGCTTCGTAGGCCGACACCACGTTGTTGTCGGTGTTGGTGTAGATCACATCGACCTTGCCGATCAGGCTGCGCGCGGCGCTGCCCACGTCCACCGAGCGCGGCGCGGCGGCTTCGACCAGCGTCATGCCCAGAGTGGGCAGCAGCTTTTGCAGTTCCTTGACCACGACCACCGAGTTGGCTTCGCCGGGGTTATAGACCATGCCCACGCGCTTGGCGCCCGGTACTGCCTGCTTGACCAGGTCCATCTGCTTGTCCAGGGCCAGCAGGTCGGACACGCCGGTCACGTTGTTCTTGGACGGCTCCCAGCTGGGCACCAGTTTGGCGGCCACGGGGTCGGTCACGGCGGAGAACACCACGGGCACGGTCTTGGTGGAGGCGATCACGGCCTGTGCCGAGGGCGTGGCGATGGCAACGATGGCATCGGGCTTGTCGCCGATGAACTTGCGCGCGATCTGCGCGGCGGTGCCGGTGTTGCCTTGGGCGCTTTGGTATTGCCACTTGAGGTTCTTGCCCGATTCGTAGCCCGCCTGCTTGAGGGCGTCCTGCACGCCGTCACGCACGGCGTCGAGCGCTGGGTGTTCGACGATGGCGGTCACGGCCACCGATTTCTGCTGGGCATGGACGGGTGCTACCGCCATCACGGCCAGGGCCAGTGCGCCCAGGGGTGCCCAAGACATTTGCTTCATTTCTATCTCCAACCTTGCTGTCGTTATTTCCTGTGGGTCTCAGAGAAGGCCGGCGCAGGAGGGTCACCGGGCCTCGCGGGCAAGTCTACTGCAGCGCCGCAGGGCCTTGGTTTTGGGGCACTCTGTGCCTGCGCGCTGCAAGCGGTCTTTGGCAGAGGGTGCCCCCGGCGCCGTCTGGGGCGGGTGTTTTTGCATAAAAAAGGCCTGCAACGCAGGCCCATCAAGCGCAAGAAGCTATTATTTTTGTAGCTTACATGCCCGAGTAGTTCGGGCCGCCGCCACCTTCGGGCGTGACCCACACGATGTTCTGCGTGGGGTCCTTGATGTCGCAGGTCTTGCAGTGCACGC
>DAIQRN010000162.1:0-5937 GCA_036786185.1 Acidovorax sp.
CCTCAACGTCAAGAACATCATCATCGCCATCTTCGTGATCGGCATCGTCGGGCTGGTGCTGGAATATGCCCTCATCAAGCTGGCCAGCGCCTTCACGTTCGAAGAAGTGAAGGCTTGACCCACCCCTGAGCCGCGCCTGCGGCGCGTCACCCCCTCAAGGGGGCACCACCAGTGGCCCGGCAAAGCCGGTTCCACGGTGGTCCACCGAAAAACCAGGAGTTCTTCATGCATACATCGCTCACCAGCAAGTTCATCGAGATACAGGGTGTCGAGCAGACCTTTCGCACCCGCAAGGGACTATTCCCCGCGCTGCAGGGCATTGACCTGACGATCGCCCAGGGCGAGTTTGTGGCGCTGATTGGCCACTCGGGCTGCGGCAAATCCACGCTGCTCAACCTGATTGCCGGCCTGAACACCCCCACTGCCGGTGCCCTGCTGTGCGCCAACAAGGAGATCAAGGGCCCCGGCCCCGAGCGCGCGGTGGTGTTTCAAAACCACTCGCTGCTGCCCTGGCTGACCTGCTTTGACAACGTGCACCTGGCAGTCGAGCGGGTGTTCGGCAAAACCGAAAACAAGGCACAGCTCATGGCCCGCACCGATGCGGCACTGGCGCTGGTGGGCCTTGCGCATGCTGCGCAAAAGCGCCCCGGCGAAATCTCGGGCGGCATGAAGCAGCGCGTGGGCATTGCCCGTGCGCTCAGCATGGAACCCCAGGTGCTGCTGATGGACGAGCCCTTCGGTGCGCTCGACGCACTCACCCGCGCCAAGCTGCAGGACGAGCTGCTGGAGATCGTGGCACGCACGCACAGCACCGTGGTGATGGTGACGCACGACGTGGACGAGGCCGTGCTGCTGTCCGACAAGATCGTGATGATGACCAACGGCCCCGCCGCCACCATTGGCGAGGTGCTGCAGGTGGACCTGCCGCGCCCGCGCCAGCGCGTGGCGCTGGCCGAGGACGCGCAGTACGCCAACTACCGCAAGGCGGTAATCGACTTCCTGTACACCCGCCAGGGGCACGTCGAGAAGGCGGCCTGACCAGCCCGTCAACCGTTGAAACCGGCGCGGCCCAGACCAGTGCCACCGCGCAAGGGCCGCCCCGCCGCACTGGTGGCGTCCCCCTTCCCGCGGTGCTCAGCACGGCGAGAGAAGGGGAAAGCGGCGAAGCCGCTCAGGGGGATGTCACCGGCCACCACCGGTGATGTACTGCTCCAGCTGCTCGATGATGAATTTCTGCTCGGAAATGATGTCCTTGACCAGGTCGCCAATGGAAATCATGCCCACCAGCTTGCCGTTGTCGAGCACCGGCAGGTGACGCAGACGGTTGCTGCTCATGAGCTGCATGCACTGCTCACTGCTCTGGTCGGGGCGCACGAACAACACGGCCGAGGTCATCACGTCCTTGACCTGCGTCACGGCCGAGGTGCGACCCATCAGGGCGATCTTGCGCGCGTAGTCGCGCTCGGTGAAGATGCCCACGATGGCCTCCCCCTCGGTGGCCAGCAGGGCGCCAATGCCTTTGTCGGCCATGAGGGTGAGCGCATCCAGCACCGACGCCGAGGGCGCGATGGTGTACGCGGTGGCGTCGGGCTTGGACTGCAGGATTTTGGCGACAGCTGTCATGAGTATCTCCCTCTGAAAACGTGGAACACGCACAGCGAGATTTCAGCCCATAAGCCCCGGCAACGCAAGTCGCGCAAGCCCCAGGGGCCATGGACCATGGTCCGGGGCACTACTTCGACGCAAGTGTTTCCGCACTGTTGCAACCAGTCCCTCGACCGGTGCTGTTTCCGTGCGGCCCAAAAAAAGGGAGGCCCTGCGCAGGCCTCCCCTGGGTAGTCCGGCGGGGCCGGCTTACTTGCCCGTGCGCGCCTGCGCCACGGCCGCCTGCACATCCTTCCACAGGCCCTCGCCCACTTCGGCGGAAATGCTGGCATTCACGGCGCCCAGCTTGTCGCGCATGCGGCTGGCCTCGGCCGCAGACAGTTCATTGATCTGCATGCCCTTGCCCTTGAGGTCGGCCAGCGCCTTGTCGGCCTCGGCGCGGGTGTCCTGGCGCTCGAAGTCGCGGCTCTTCTTGGCGGCATCCAGCAGCACCTTCTGCTCGGCCTTGGAGAGGCCGTCCCAATACTTCTTGCTCACCAGCACGATCCAGGGGCTGTACACGTGGTTGGTCACGGTCAGGTACTTCTGCACCTCATAGAACTTGCTCGACAGGATGGTGTTGAAGGGGTTCTCCTGCCCGTCCACCGTCTTGGTTTCCAGCGCGGTGAAGAGCTCGGAGAACGGCAGCGGCACGGCGTTGGCGCCCAGGGTCTTGAAGCTGTCCAGGAACACGGTGTTCTGCATCACGCGCAGCTTGATACCGTCCATGTCTTCCAGCTTGGTGATGGCGCGCTTGTTGTTGGTCAGGTTGCGAAAACCGTTTTCCCAGTACACCAGGCCCACCAGGCCCTTTTCCTGCAGCTTGTCCATCACGCGCTGGCCCACGGGGCCGTCCAGCACCACGTCGGCCTCCTTGGCGTTGTTGAACAGGAACGGGGTGTCCCAGATCGCCATTTCCTTGGTGATGCCCACCAGCGTGGCGGTGGAGCCCACCATCATCTCCTGCGCACCACCAATCAGCGCCTGCTGCATCTGAATGTCAGAACCCAGGGCGGCGGCACCAATGGCGCGCACTTTCATCTTGCCGCCCGAGGCTTTTTCGACCTCCTGGGCAAACAGCTTGGTAGCGCGGCCCTGGTTGGACACTTCGTTGAGGCCATAGCCAAAGCGGATGATGCGCGGCTTGAAGTCCTGGGCCGCGGCCTGGAACGAGCAGGTGATGGCGGCCACCGACAGGGCGGCCAGCAGGGTGCGTCGGAAAGTCTTCATGGTTGTCTCCATTGGCAAAGAAAGGGGGAAAAGGGAGAAGGGGCAAGGAAAGGAATAGGAAAGCCTGCGATCAACGCAACCACGCGACGGGCGCGATCACGATCTGCGGGAACACGACGAGCAGGGACAGGATCAGCACGTAGGTGAGCAGGAAGGGGTTCACCCCCTTGATCACGCTGTGCATGGAAATGCGCCCCACCCCGGCCACCACGTTGAGCACCGTGCCCACGGGCGGGGTAATGAGGCCGATGGCGCCGTTGAGCACGAACATCAGGCCGAAATACACCGGGTCGATCCCCGCCTTGACGGCGATGGGCAGCATCACGGGTGCAAAGATCAGGATGGTGGGCGTGAGGTCGAGCGCCGTGCCAATCAGCACCAGCACGATCATCATCACGGCCATCAACAGGCGGGGGCTCTCCACCAGCGGGCCCAGCCAGTGGGTCAGCACATTGGGCAGGTCGGCCAGCGTGATCATGTAGCTGGCCACCTGGGCGCCCGCGCACAAAAACATCACGATGGAGGTTGTCTTGGCCGCACGCACCAGCACGCCGTAGGTGTCGGGCAGCTTCATCTCGCGGTGCACGAACAGCGCCACCATCAGCGCATAGAAGGCGGCCACCACGGCGGCTTCGGTGGGCGTGAAGACGCCCGACTTCATGCCGCCAATGATGATGATCGGCATCAGCATGGCCCAGAAGGCGCGGGCCGTGGCGCGCAGGCGGTCCCGGGTGGGCAGGGGCTTGCCCTGGGGCAGGTCCAGGCCGCGCAGCACCCAGCGCCAGGCAAAGATCAGGCCCGCGCCCATCATCAGCCCCGGCACGATGCCCGACACGAACAGGGCCGAGATCGACGTGTTGGTGGTCACGCCGTAGATCACGAAGGGCATGGACGGCGGAATGATGGGCGCGATGATGCCGCCCGAGGCGATGAGCCCGGCCGAGGTGTTCATGGGGTAGCCCTGCTGGCGCATCATGGGCAGCAAGATGGTGGCCAGCGCGGCGGTGTCGGCCAGGGCCGACCCGCTCATGCTGGCCATCAGCACGGCGGCGCCGATGGCCACGTAGCCCAGGCCGCCACGGATATGCCCCACCCAGGCCTGGGCCATGTCGATGATGCGGCGGCTGATGCCGCCCGCATTCATCAGCTCACCGGCCAGGATGAAGAACGGCACGGCCAGCAGCGGAAAGCTGTCCACCCCGGCCACCAGGTTCTGGGCCAGCAGCTGCGTGTCCCAGAAGTCCAGCACCCAGGCCATGCCCGCACCGGTGAGCACCAGGGCCAGGCCCATGTTCATGCCCGTGCCCATGAGCACCAGCATGCCCAGCGAGAAAACAATGAAAGCCTGCGCTTCGGGTCCCAGGGCCATCATCACTCCACCTCGGCGCCGTGACCGAGGTCCAGCGGCTTGCGTTGAATCAATTCGATGGTCGCCATGACCCCAATGGCCAGCGCGCACAAGAAGGCGGGCAAAGGCAGCAGCGCTGCCGGGTAGGCCATGACCACCGAACGGCTGCCCATGCCCACCACCACCTGCTGCCAGGCGCCCCAGGCCAGCATGGCGCTGGCGGTAATCACCAGCAGCCGAATCACCGCCGTCAGCACGCCAAAGGCCCAGGGGCGCTTGGCCAGCAGCCCTGCCAGGCTGGTGAAGGCCATGTGCTCGCCCGCCGGGTAGGCGGCGGCAGCGCCAATGAACACCATCCAGACAAACAGCAGGCGCGACAGCTCCTCGCTGGCCGCCACGCCGCTGCCAAAGCCGTAGCGCAGCACCACATTGATGAACACCGCCACGGCCATGACGGCCAGGCAGCCCGCCATCAGGCCCTGCGAAATCCTGGCAAAGCGGCTCAAGGGCGCGGGCGCTTGCGCGGGGGAATTCATGCGGTCTCCTTCATGGCCAGCCAGGCCGACGCCTGTTGCTGCAGGGTGGGCAGGCTCAGCAGCGCATCCAGCCGCAGCACGCCCGCCTCGCCCACGGGCGATTCGAGCGTGGCGAATTGGCTGTCCACGAGCGCGGTCGAAAAGAAATGGGTCCCGGCCCGCGCCGCCACACGCTGGCCGGCACTGGCGCGGTCGATCTCCAGAAAGACAAAGCGCAGGCCGGGGCAGGCGCTGCGCAGGCGGTCGCGGTAGGCCTTCTTGAGTGCGGAACAGGTCAGCACCACGCCCCGGGGCTGTGCCTGCAGCAACTGGCCCAGCGTGGCCAGCCAGCCCTCGCGGTCCGCGTCGGTCAGGGCAATGCCCTGGCGCATCTTCTTGCGGCTGTCGGGACTGTGGTGGTCATCCCCTTCGATCAGGGGCAGGCTCTCGGCCTGCGCCAGCGCGGCGCCCAGGCTGGACTTGCCACAACCGGCCACCCCCATGACGACCAGATAAACCGATGACGGCGAAAAAACCATGTTGGTAGCGCTATCCAATGGATTCAAAAAAATGCATCTCTGCAGATGCCTCGAAATTACCGTTCCAATCTGGCAAACATGCTTGAAAGCCCGCTTAAAACCTTGCCCCAGCCATGGGACAGCGCTATCCTACTCCCATCGTCACCCATCCCTATCCGGGTTATCCCTTGATCAAAACCGAAACCAAGCGCCGCTCCAGCGGCCGCGTCACGCTGAGCGACGTGGCCAAGGCGGCGGGCGTCAGCCCCATCACGGCGTCCCGCGCCCTGCGCGGCGAGCGCGGCGTGGCGCAAGAGCTGGTGCAGCGCGTCAAGGACGCAGCCCAGCAGCTGGGCTATGTGCCCGACCCGGCCGCGCGCGCCCTGGCTTCGCAGCGCAGCGTGCAGGTGCCGGTGCTGGTGCCCCTCTTGTCCAACGCGCTGTTTGTGGACGTGCTCGAATCCGTGCACCGCACGCTGCTCCCCCAGGGCTACCAGGCGCTGATCGGCGTGACGCACTACGACCCGCAGGAGGAAGAGCAACTGCTGCGCACCTACCTCGCGCACCGCCCGGCGGGCCTGCTGGTCACCGGCTTTGACCGCACCGAGGCGTCGCGCCACCTGATTGCCGCCAGCGGCGTGCCTTGCGTGCACCTGATGGAAATGACCTCGGCGCCCGGCGT